>WJJW01000392.1 GCA_014729455.1 Candidatus Eiseniibacteriota bacterium | reverse complement strand
GTCCTGACGAGCGGTCGCGCGGTCCGGTTCCTTCCGCAGAGCGAGGTCCCGAGCGGGACGATCAGCGGGGTCGTGCGCAACGACTCCTACGGAGGCGTGCCGATCCCGAATGCGGAAGTCGCCATCGAGGAGCTCGACCGCTCCTTCGTCACCGGGGAGAACGGAACGTACGGCGGAACGGCGCCGGTCGGCGTCTACACGGTGACCGCGTCGCATCCGGGATTCGATCCGGAGACGGTGGAGAACGTCGAGATCCTCCAAGGACAGCCGACCGTCGTCGACTTCGACCTCGTCGACAACGCCGGGCCGATCCTGACCACGACGACGCATCCGTCCACGGCCGATTCCGCGGGCCCGTACCCGATCCCGGTCACGATCGTCGAGCACTCCGGGCTCCCGCAGAAGAGCCTCTTCTACAAGACCTACGGCCAGACGTTCACCGAGATCCCGCTCGAGAGCCTCGGGGGCGAGGAGTACCTGGCCGAGATCCCGGGACAGCCGTACATCAGCCAGGTCCAGTACTACGTGCGCGCCGAGGATGGCCTCGGCCAGACGACGCTGGATCCCCCGGGAGCGCCCGAGGAGCTGTACACCTTCTTCGTCGCGCCGATGACCGATCTGTTCGCCGACGACATGGAGTCGGACACCGGATGGATCGTCGGCGCCGGGGACGATGACGCCGACACCGGCGTCTGGGAGCGGGTCGATCCGACCGGAACCGACTACGAGGGCGAGTACGTCCAGCCGGAAGACGACCACACCCCCGCGGGGACCGACTGCTTCGTCACCGACGGGAGAGGCGGGTCGCAGGGCGACTACGACGTCGACGGCGGGAAGACCACCCTCTTCTCCCCGATTCTCGACCTCTCCTCCTACGGGACGATCACGCTGCGGTACTACCGCTGGTACACGAACGACACGGGCAACGCCCCCGGGGAGGATGTCTTCGAGGTCTCGATCTCCGACGACGCGGGCCAGACCTGGAGCGGGGTCGAGAGCACGAACGAGAGCGACCGATCCTGGAGGATGATGGAGTTCAGCCTCGAGGATCTGATCGACGATTACAGCCAGGTCCAGCTTCGTTTCGTCGCCTCCGACTTCGGGGCCGGTTCGATCGTGGAGGCGGCGATCGACGACGTCGCGCTCATCCTGACCGGAGTCGTCGACGCCCCGGACGGGCCGGCGGAGCCGCTGGTCTTCTCGCTGATGCCGAGCCGACCGAATCCGAGCCAGGGTGGCGCGACGATCTCCTTCTCGCTCGAGCGGGCGGGGAAGGTCCGGCTGGTCCTCTACGACGTCCAGGGGCGGGCCGTACGGACCCTCGTCGACGGGGAGCGGTCGGCCGGCGCCCACTCGATTTTGTGGGACGGGCGCGACGGTCGGGGCGGCCGCGTCTCCTCGGGGATCTACTTCACCCGACTGGAGGCGAACGGGAAGACGGAGGTCCGGAAGCTGATCCGATTGGACTAGCGGGCGGCGGGGAGGTTCCCTTTTCCTCCTTGTCGATCGCGGAGGCGATCGGCTACGATCCGTTTCGCACCGTGCGACCGGTGCCGGAAGGCCAGTAGCTCAATTGGCAGAGCAACGGTCTCCAAAACCGTAGGTTGGGGGTTCGAGTCCCTCCTGGCCTGAAGAAGCGAGCGCCCCCGGATGCCGATCCGGGGGCGCCCTTTCATTCCGACTTCCCGTCTACCCGGCGTTGGCCGAGAGGATCTTCCCCTGCACCTCGAACACCTCGAGGCGCTTCTCGGTCAGCTCCCGCTGCTTCTTGGCGAGCTCCTCGCGGCGGTCGGCCGCCTCCTCGAGCGACTTGAGCACCCGCTCCTGCGCGTCGCGGACCTCCTTGTTCGCCTGCAGCGCCTCGTTCAGCGGGATCGGCGCGGTACCGCGGTGAAGGCGGGCCAGCCGCGCGCGACGCTCGAGCAGGGTCAGCTCCCGATCGGCGAGCCGATGGATCGCGTCGGCGAGCTTCTTGCGGGCACGGGCCTCCTCGGCCTCGTCCTTGCGCATGTCCTGCCGCTCCTCGAGGAGATCGAGCCGCAGCTCTTCCCGATCCCGCCGGCGTTCCAGGTCCTCCTTCCGGGACTCGAGATCCTGCTCGTCGGCAAGCTTCGCTTGCGCCTTCAGCGTCTCGATCTCCCCCTTCTTCGCATCGATCCGCGCCTCTTCCTGCACGGCCAGCTCGGCGGCGAGCCGCGCATCCGACTCGGCGCGGGTCTTCTCCTCCGCCGCCCAGGCCAGATCCCGGCGGATCGCCTCTTCGGTCCGCTCCGGAACGAAGACGAGGAACGTATCCGGCCGATCGGGGACGACGTGCCCGATCAAGCGGTCGGGCCCTTCCGGGGCCGATCGGGCCGGCATCGCGAGCAGGCTCGCGGCCAGGATGAGCCCCGACGCCGCTCCGATCCGGCGGAATCGCGGTTGTCCCCAGGAACGATCTGGTCCTCGCATCGGTCTCCTCCTCGCTCGGTCGGGGTCCATTCGGCCGTCGACCGGGTCGATTTCCGGACGGCCCCCTCGAGGAGCCGGTCCACCTTTCCTATCCTTCGATGAGAACAGATGGACCCCCTCCTGTCACGCGGGACGGCCGAACCTCCACCCGGCCGGGACCTTGCCGGAGCGCCCGGAACCGGGAAACTCCCGGCTGGCGAACTCCGTACGGCTCTTCTAGGATCTCGTTGGGTGGGAGGATCGGGAGGACGGGATCCCACGACCGGCGGGCGTTCGCCACATCTCCGAGCAGCATGAAGGTCTTCTGAAGACGGCGAAGGATCGCCGTGTCGGACGTACCATGGGGATCCAAGCCCGGGTACCGGGCACGGGAGACGCAAGCGATGCGATATCCGAACCGAAATCCGTTGTGCGCGGTGCTGCTGCTCCTGATCGCATCGACTTCCGCGGCGGCAGCCGAGGACGCGCAGCCGACCGTTCGGGCGATCGAAGGGGATGGGGAACCGCTTTCCCTGGAGACGTGCATCGAGCGGGCCCTGGAGTCCAACGAAGCGCTCCTCGCCGAACGCCAAGGACGGGGGGAGCTGAAAGGCCAGAAGAAGCAGGCGCTCTCCCTCGGGCTGCCTACGATCGACCTGACCGGGTCCTGGCGGCGGGGACGCGATCCCAGTTTCGCCCTGGACGAGTCGTTCCAGGGGGCGGAAGGCGACGGGGAAGGGACGGGCACGCCCCTCGACAGCCTCTTCGGCGACCTCAGCTTCATCCCGGCGCCGGAGGAGATCCCCGCGCAGACCTTCTGGCGGACGAGCCTGAACGCCCGCTGGGAACTCCGTCCTGGGCTCGTCTACAACGCGGTCGGAGCGGCGGGGATCGGGCTCGATCGCCAGGAAGCGCAGATCGAGGAGGCGGAACACCGGACGATCGAGGAGGTGATGACCGCCTACTACGGCGTGGTCCTCGCCGGGCAGGAGTTCGCGGCGATCCAAGCGGATCTGGAGGCGAAGCGGGAGTTTCTGGAGGTGACCCGAAACCGCTTCTTCGCCGGCCTCTCGACCCAGCTCGACACCCTGCGGGCGGCGGTCGCTCACGCCAACGTCCTTCCCCAGCGACGGAGCGCCCGCCAGGCTCTCCGGGACGCGGGCTCGGCGCTGAACATCCTGATGGGACGTTCCCCGGACGTGCCGATCGCGGTCGTCGGCGGGCCCGACGTCGAGACGGAACCGCTCGATCTCGACGCCTACGCGTCGCGCGTCGAGGCGCGTCCCGACATCCGGCAACTCGCGTTGATGGAGCGGATCCACCGGAAGAACCGCGGGGCGCAGAAGGCGGAGCATCGTCCCTACCTGTCCGCCGACGCTTCCTACGGTTACGTGACGAGCATCTTCGAGGACCTGACCGATGAAGGGCACGACTTCTGGTCTGCGGGCGTCGTACTGACCGTTCCGCTCTTCGACGGACTGCTCACCATGGGAAGGGTCCAGGAGACCGAGGCGACGATCCGCAGGACGCATCTGCAGCGCAAGAACGCAGAGCGGCAGGCCCGGCGCCAGATCCATTCCCTCGTCGGGGAGCTTGAGGCGGCCCGGGCGAACCTGACCGCGGCGGAGCTGAACCTTCGAGCCGCCGAGGAGGCGCTCCGGCAGGTTTCGCTCCGGTACGAGATCGGCAAATCGGACTATCTCAGCGTGCTGACGAGCCAGACGGATCGTCTCCAGGCCCGCCGCAACGCGATCGGGGCGCGCAACAACGTGCTGACGTTGACGGCCTCCTTGAAACGGGCCTTGGGCTTTCGTCCGGACCGATCGCTGGCCCGGATCGATCGGGAGATCTCCGGAACGGATGGACGGGAGGCGGACTGAAATGGAGAAGAAGATGACCACGCGATCCGGACGAACGCTGTTCGGCCTCTCGATCCTGCTGCTGCTCCTCGGGGCGTGCGCGCCGGGCGATCAGGCCGAGACCGCCGAGGAGGTCCCCCGGAACGTCCGGGTGCTGACCCTCCGCACCGGGGATCTCGACGAGTACGTGACGATCTCGGGACGAGCCGAACCGCTGCGCGGAACCGACCTCGCTGCCGAGGAGGGCGGGCGCGTCGCCCGCATCGAAAAGGAGAAGGGTCAGGTCGTCGCCTCCGGACAGACGATTCTGGCGCTCGATCGGGCGCTGCTCGAGGCGGAGAAGCGCGCGGCCGAGGCGCAGCGCGACCTGAGCGCGTTCAACGCGGACCGGGTCCGCCGGCTCTTCGAGGAGAACTCCGTCAGCGAGATCGAGATGCGCGACGCGGAGACCCAGCTCGCCCGGCTGGCCGCCGCCGCAGACGCCGCCCGGGTCCGCTACGAACGCGCCGCGACCCGCGCCCCCTACGCCGGGGTCGTGACCGAGCGGTACGTGGAGCTGGGCGAGACGGTCGTCCCGGGACAGCCCGTCGCGCGCATCGTCGACCCGTACGAGCTGAAGCTCCGGGGATCGGTCAGCGAGCGGGAGATCCGCACGATCGACGAAGGCGAGACCGCGCGGATCCTCTTCGCCGGACTGGACGAGCCGGTCACAGGCACCGTCCACTGGATCGGTTTCGAGGCCGATCCGATGACGGGCAAGTTCGGCGTGGAGATCCGCATCGAGAACCCGGACCTGGAGGTCCGCCCGGGCGTCGTCGGGACCGCGCGGATCCTCAAGCGGGCGCACCGGGACGTCGTCACCGTACCGCGGGATGCGGTCCTGCAACAGGCGAGCGGGGCGGTCGCCTTCGTCGTGCAGGACAGCGTGGCGCGACGGCGTTCGCTGCGACTCGGTCCCGACCAGGGGCTCATGGTGATCGTGGAAGAAGGGCTCGAGCCGGGCGATCGCCTCGTCGTGCGCGGACAGCGGGAGATCCATGACGGCTCGCGCGTCCTGGTCCGGGAGGAGGCGTCGCATCCGGACGGGACGACGGACGCCGATCCTGCCGTGATCCGCCAGACGGAGACGGTCTCGGACCGGTGGCGGGGCGGTTCGGAGTCCGACGGAGAGGCGCGATGAAAGCGACCGACATCGCGATCGACCGGTCGAAGACGGTCTTCGCGCTGATGCTGATGGTGATCTTCCTGGGGGTCTCCTCGTACATGGCGCTCCCCCGGGAGTCCTCTCCCGACGTGAAGATCCCGTTCGTGTACGTCATGGCCCCCTACTTCGGAACCAGTCCGGCCGACATGGAAAACCTCGTCGCGCGCAAACTGGAGAAGGAGCTGAAGGGGATCCCCGATCTGGAGGAGATGACGAGCACCTCCTCGGAAGGGTTCGTCGGGATCCTGCTCGAGTTCAAGACCGACGTCGAGATGAGCGACGCGCTGCAGAAGGTGCGCGACGCGATCGAGATGGCGAAGCCGGAGCTTCCGCAGGACGTGCGGGAGGATTTGACGATCTCCGAGATCAGCTCCGACGACTGGCCGATCATGCAGGTCACGCTCTCCGGCGAGTACGATCCGGTCCTTCTGAAGGACGCGGCGGAGGATCTCCAGGAGGAGATCGAGCGGATTCCCGGGGTCCTGTCCGCCGACATGACCGGCGCGGTGGAGCAGGAGGTCCGGATCGACGTCGATCCGCAGCGTCTGCAGTACTTCAATCTCAGCCTGAACGACGTGATGGACGCGATCCGGTTCGAGAACGTCACGATCCCGGGCGGCGACCTCGGGCTCGGGACCTACGATTACCAGGTGCGCGTGCCGGGCGAGTTCGAATCGGTCGAGCAGATCCCGGACATCCTGCTCAATCCCGGCGCTCGCGAGCCGGTCTATCTGCGCGACGTCGCGGAGGTCCGGCTGGGCATCAAGGAGCGGGAGTCGATCTCACGCCTGAACGGGGTCGAGGCGGTCACCCTCTCGGTGAAGAAGCGCAGCGGCGAGAACATCATCCGGATCTCCGAAGAGATCAAGGCGTTGCTCGCGGAGATCCGTCCGGCCCTGCCCGAGGGGACGACGGTCACCATTACGGGAGACGTCTCGATCACCATCCGCGACATGGTCAACGAGCTGGAGAACAACATCCTCAGCGGACTGATCCTCGTCGTCGTGGTCCTCTTCATGTTCCTGGGGCTGCGGAATTCATTCTTCATCGGC
>WJJW01000391.1 GCA_014729455.1 Candidatus Eiseniibacteriota bacterium | reverse complement strand
CGCGGCGCAGCGCCCGCTCCTCGGGGGTCGCGGTCAGGAAGATCTTCAGATCGGCGTCGGGGAAGACGGCGGTTCCGATGTCCCTCCCTTCGACGACGGCCGGGCCGCGGCCGGCCAGCTCGCGCAGCCACCGGCCGACCGCGTCGCGGACCGCGGCGGAGACGGCGAGGGTCGAGGCGAGGGAGGTGACGTCCGGGTCGCGCAGCCGAGCCGTCTCCTCCTCTCCGTCGAGGAACACTCGCAGACGGTCCGCGTCGATCTCGACCCGGATCGGCGCCTCGCGGAGAAGCGGCGCGAGTCGGTCCTCCTCCGCCTCCTCGATCCCCGCCTCGCGCGCCACCAGCGCGATCGCCCGGTACAGCGCCCCGGAATCGATGCAGACGAATCCGAGCCGGTGCGCGACCTCCCGCGCGCTGGTCGTCTTGCCGGTCCCCGCGGGTCCGTCGATCGCCAGGACCGGCGGGCGGTTCACGACAGATCCGCTCCGAGGGAGGCGATCGTCGCGAGGAATCGGGGATCGCTCGTCTCGACCGGACGGACGTCGTCGACGCGGACCCCCTCGGCGGCGCGGCAGCCGGCGACGAGCGCGCTCATCGCGATCCGATGGTCGCCCTGCGCATCGACGGTTCCGCCCGTCCAGTCGGGCCGTCCCACGATCCGGATCCAGTCGGGACCGGTCTCCACCTCGACGCCGAGTGACCGCACGAGCTGCGCGGTCGACTCGATCCGGTCGGATTCCTTCACCCGCAGCTCTCCGGCGTCGCGGAACCAGGTCTCCCCGTCTGCCGCAGCCGCCGCGACGGCGAGGACCGGGACCTCGTCGATCGCGCGGACGAGCAGTGGACCGGCGATCACGGTCCCGCGCAGCTTCGCCGCTCGGATCCGGATCGTCCCGATCGGCTCCGGACCGGCCCCTTCGCGCGGCTCCGCTTCGATCGCCGCCCCCATCGAGGCGAGCGCCTCCAGCGCTCCGGTACGGGTCGGATTCAACCCGACCCCCTCGAGCAAGACGTCCGATCCCGGGACCAGGCTCGCGGCGACCGCGTAGAACGCCGCAGCCGAAGGATCCCCGGGAACCTCGAAGTCGAACGCCGCGAGCGGAGGCGCCGGCGTCCGCATCCGGACCCGCAGATCCTCCCGGGCAACGCCGACCCCGCGCCAGGCGAGCATCCTCTCGGTGTGGTCCCGGCTCGGCCCCGGCTCCTCGACGAGGATCTCCCCTGCCTCCGCGCCGAGACCCGCGAGGAGGATCGCGCTCTTGACCTGCGCGCTGGCGATCGGGAGCTGGAAGGAGAGAGGCCGGAGCCTGCCGGCGGCGCGCACGACGATCGGCGGGGTGCGCTCCTCGCGCAGCGCGATCGACGCGCCCATCGAACGCAGCGGTTCGGCGATCCGGCCCATCGGCCGCTTGCGCAGCGAGTCGTCCCCGGTCAACGTCGCCGCGATTCCCGCGCCGGCGACCAGACCGGTCAGCAAGCGGATTCCGGTGCCGGAGTTGCCCAGGTCGAGCGGGCCTTCCGGATCGCGGAGCCGTCCGCCCGTCCCGTCGATTTCCCAGCCCGAGGCGGTCTCGGCGACCCGCGCGCCCAGCGCGCCCAGCGCTGCCGCGGTGGCCCGGCAATCCTCGCCCGGATTCGCCTCGCGAATCGTCGAGCGTCCGCGCGCGAGCGAGGCGAGGATCAATCCGCGGTGCGTGAGCGACTTGTCGCCGATCGGACGGACGGTCCCGCGCAGCGGGCCGGCCGGTCGGCTCCGGAGGGAGCGCGGAACGTCCCCGCTCATCCCCAGCTCCGGCCCGGCAGGCGTTCTCTCGGATACGATCCCAGCACCTTCAGCCACTCGGTATGCCCGCGCAGACGCTCGATGGCGCGCGCGACGGGCGGATCCTCCCGGTGGCCTTCCAGGTCGAGGAAGAAGATGTGGTCCCAGGTGCCGATCGGGGTCCCCTTCGGTTCGATCCAGCAGAGGTTGACCCGGTCGGTGGCGAGGACGCCGGACACCGCGTGCAGTCCGCCCGGCCGGTTCGGGATCACCACGAGCAGGGAGGTCTTGTCGCGTCCGGTCGGGGTGCCGTCCTTCTTCCCGAGGATCAGGAAGCGCCGCGGCAGTCGCGGCTCGTTCTCGATTCCGGGCTCCCGCTCGACCAGCTCCCTCCGCTGGCGGAGCAGGGGGTAGCCGAGAACGCCCCCACCCTCGCGCGTCGCCCGGTCGACGGCCTCCTCGAGCGATCCGACGGCGTGGAACCGCCGCTTCGCCCCGGATCGCTCCACCCAGCGCGAACAGACTCCGAGCACCGTGGGCGTGGCGAACAGCTCCACCGGGTCTTCCACCGCGGCGGGCGCGTAGACGGCCAGCCGCGGGACGACGTGGAACTCGCCGAAGATCTTCGCGTCGGAGTGGAGGAACAGGTCCAGCCGGTCGAGGTGCGCCTCCTGCGACGAGGACTCCAGGGTGAGCACGGCGTACTCCGCATCTCCGGCGTCGAGGCGATCGAAGACCGCCTCCGCGTCCGCGCAGCTCGCCACGAGAGCGGAGTCCCCGAACCGCTCGCGCGTCGCCTGGTGGGCGAGGCTCCCGGAAGCGCCGAGGTAGACGACGGGTCGATCGGTCTCCAGCGCCCGGCTCGCGGAGATGATCTCCCGGT
>WJJW01000390.1 GCA_014729455.1 Candidatus Eiseniibacteriota bacterium | reverse complement strand
TCGGGTACCTCGCCGACACCTTCGGCCGGACCCTGCTGGCGAACTACGAGGCGTACGCTGGCACGTTCCAGCTCATCGTCTTCATCCCGGCGTTCGTCGGGGAGCTGGCGCTCGCCCTCTGGCTGCTGATCAAGGGGGTCGCCGCGCCCGCGCCGACCGGCTGATCCGCCCGAAGGGGGGATCCCCCTTCGCTCCAGTTTCCCCCCTGGGACCCCTGGCGATGCCTTGGCGCAGGTTGACTCGATGCGGCTCGGACGTGCCGCTGCAGCGCACTTGTGAACTGCCGCACAACTCTCCCCGGGGATAGTTGCACCTTTCTTCACAAAGAGATCCGAGGAGGAGAAGGATCGGGGGCCGGGAAGAGAGGCTTGGACCGTCCTACCGGCTCCGGAACCCCGCATCCGCCCGGACCCGCGGGGACGGTTGCGTCCAACTTCCCTAGACTCCTGTAGTTCGTTCGCCGCCTTGATGGTCCGTGACTTGAGCGAAGGGGATCCCCCCTCCGCCCGAATCTCGCTCGCGGTCTTGTGAAACGAAACATCACTCGCCCCGGGGCGAGTTGTGTAGCAATTCACAATCAAGGACAGCAGGCGTCGAAGGTCTCCGTTCAATGAACCGGGCTCATCCCTCCGACCCCTCCTCCTTCTCCGCCTTCTCCCGCGCCTCCACGTAGCTCGCCAGCGCTTCCTTGTACCTCTCCGCGTTCGGCGGATCGTGGCCGATCAGGTGCTGCACCAGCGCTCGGACCCGCTTCGGCTCCTCGCCGATGGTGATATACACGTTCAGCAGGTCACGCGCCGCCCAGACCGGAAACCGCGCGTGCAACCCGCCGGGGCTCTGGAAGAACCCCTCGACCGTCGTCTCCAACAGCTCCCGCGCGTCGTCGATCCGATCGGTCTGCACGTACCCGCGCACGACGAGGCGGTCGATCTCCGGGACCGACTGCCCGCCGCGCAGCGGCAGCACGAGGTCCAGCCCCTCCTGCCCCTTGTCGTTGTCGAGCAGGACCTCGGCGTAGAAGAGCTTCGCCTCGAGATCCTCCGGCGCCGCCTCGAAGAGCGCCCGCGCCTCCTTCTCGGCCTCCTCCCCGCGCTCGAGTCGCTGCAGCAGCACGATCCGCATCTCCCGCGCGCGCCGCTCCAGATCCGGAGGCAGGTCGAGCCCGGTCAGCCGCTCCAGCGCCTCCTCGTTCTGCCGCGCGACCATCAGCGCCTGCGCCCGCTCGAGCTGCACGTACGGATGCGCGGCCGTCTCCTCCGGGATCCGCCCGAACGCTTCGAGCGCCTGCTCGGCCTCGCCGTCCTGCAGGAGCAGGAACGCGTCGCGGAACTCGGGACCGAACCCGCGATACGCCTCGGCGTGCTCCTCCGGGAGCGGCTGGAGCAGCACGTCGAACAGCGCCTCCGGACCGCTCGCCACCGCGTCCTCATCGTCGGCCTGCTCCGCGACGACGCGCGTCGCATCCGGGATCTCGTCGAGCCCCTCGAGCATCTTCGCCGCCGCCGACTCCCCCTTCTCCAGCTCGGCGAGCATCTTCCTCGCCTCGGCGGCATCGAGGTCGGTCCCCGCCTGCTCGATCGCCGCGCGGCACGACTCGCGCGCGCCCGCGCGGTCCCCGGCCCGCAGGAGCTCCGTCGCCTCGGCGATCTGCTCCCGCATCAGCAGCGTCCGCGCCTCGACCCAGCCCTTGCGCGCTTCGGCGAGGATCGGCTCCTCCATCTTGTCGCGCAGGAGGATCTCCTCGAACGCCATCCGCGCCTCGTAGGCGAGCCCGCCGGCGAGGAACTGCTGCCCCTTCTTCAGCTTCTTCTCCGCGTTGAATCCGAACAGCCCCACGACCGGTCACCTCCTTCGCAGACAGATCCAGACGAGAAACGGGGCGCCGACCGCAGACGTGATCGCCCCCACCGGAAGCTCCGCCGGAGCGAGGAGCATCCGCGCCCCCGCATCGGCGACGAGCAGCCAGGTCGCGCCGAGCGCGGCGGCCGCCGGCAGCAGCCGGCGGTGTCCCGAGCCGACGAGCCCGCGCGCGATGTGCGGAACCATGAGCCCCAGGAACCCGATCACTCCAGCCACCGCAACCGACGCGGCCACCGGGATCGTCGCCGCCACCAGCATCACCCGGCGCGTCCGGGCGACGTCGACGCCGACGCTCCGCGCCGTCTCGTCGCCCCACAGGATCGCATCCAGCGCGTGCGCGTTCCAGGCGCCGATCGCGATCCCGACCGCCAGCGCCGCCCCGACCAGGACCGCGTCGAGCCAGACCGCCCCGGCCAGCGACCCCATCAGCCAGAACAGGACCCCCTCGGGGCCCTGCGGCAGGGTCAGCACCAGCACCGACGTGAACGCGGAGCAGACGGCGGCCAGGGCGAGACCGAGGAGCAGGAGCGTCTCGGTCCGCCGGACCCGGGCGCGGCCGGCCAGCAGCGCGACGAAGGCGACCAGCAGGATCCCGCCGCCGAGGGCGGCGGCCGGCACGGCGAGCCGCGGCAGCGCGCCCCCCACCGCGACGGTCAGGACCACGACCGCCAGGCCGGCGCCGCTCGAGACGCCGACCACGTACGGCCCGGCCATCGGGTTCTGGA
>WJJW01000389.1 GCA_014729455.1 Candidatus Eiseniibacteriota bacterium | reverse complement strand
GTGCCACGGCACGGGGGATCCCTCCGGAAGCCGGTGAAGGGCGTAGCCGACCAGCCGCGGTTGTCCCGGCAGGCCGGCGAGCGTGGCGATCTGGCCGTAGGTCGCCACGCGGCCCGGGGGGATCCGGTTGACCGTCTCCCAAATGCGGCGGTAAAGAGGGGAGACCGGTCGCGCGGCGCGGTTGCGGTTCGCTGGGGGCATCGATGCCGACAGGTAGCAGGTCGGCGGCCCCCCGTCCAGCGGAACCGGTCGGCGCGCCGCGGGACGGAGACCCGAGGGGAACGGGAGGGAAAGGAGAGAGCGATGACGGTCGCGCGCTTCGAGGGCAAGGAACCCCGGATCGGAGAGGAAACGTACGTGCACCCTTCGGCGGATCTCTTCGGGGACGTCGTGGTCGGGCGCGGATGCTGGATCGGTCCCGGCGCCCGGATCCGGGGGGATTACGGAGCGATTCGGATCGGCGACCACACGAGCGTGGAAGACAACTGCGTCGTCCACGCCCGTCCCGGCGAGGTCTGCACGATCGGAAGCTGGGTGACGGTCGGCCACGGAGCGATCCTCCACAACGTGAAGCGGATCGAGGATTACGTCGTGATCGGGATGGGAGCGATCGTCTCCGACTGGACCGTGCTCGGTCGGTGGAGCGCGATCGGGGAAGGGGCGGTGGTGAAGCAAGGCCAAGAAGTGCCGGAAGGGGGGATCGCCGTCGGGATCCCGGCGCGTGTCCTGGAGAAGCGGACCGACGAGGCGTACCGACGCGAGTGGACCGGGTTCAAGGAGATGTACGTCGATCTCGCCCGCCGGTATCCCGCCGGCTACGCGGTTTCGCCGGAACGGTAGCCGCCGGGTCGCTCGACGGCCGTTTTCACGGGGCGACCGGTCCGATAGGATGGACCCTCGGAGAGCGGAAGCGGATGTTCGGCAGCGGCAAAGGAGGAAGCGTGCACACGATCGAGTCGACCCCCGAGTTCGTCCGCGAGGCGTACGCCTCGATGGGCAAGAGGCTGGAGACGGTCCGGCGACGCCTGCAGCGTCCGTTGACGCTGGCCGAGAAGATCCTTCTGGGCCACCTGGACGATCCCGCCTCGCAGCCGCTCGAGTCGGGGGAGAGCTACCTGATGCTCCGCCCCGATCGGGTGGCGATGCAGGATGCCACCGCCCAGATGGCCCTGTTGCAGTTCATGCAGGCGGGTCGCGATCGGGTCGCGGTGCCGACGACGGTGCACTGCGACCACCTGATCCAGGCGCGGGTCGGCGCGAAGGAGGACACCGACGCGGCCGAGCGGGAGAACCGGGAGGTCTACGACTTCCTTCGCGACGCGTCCCGCAAGTACGGGATCGGCTTCTGGAAGCCGGGTTCGGGGATCATCCACCAGGTGGTCCTGGAGAACTACGCGTTCCCGGGCGGGCTGATGATCGGAACCGACTCGCACACGCCCAACGCGAGCGGTCTGGGGATGATCGCCTCCGGGGTCGGGGGCGCCGACGCGGTCGACGTCATGGCGGGATTCCCGTGGGAGGTGAAGTACCCGAGGCTGGTCGGGGTGCGCCTGGTCGGCGCGCTTTCGGGTTGGACCGCACCGAAGGACGTGATTCTCCATCTCTGCGGGCTGCTGACCGTGAAGGGGGGGACCAATCGGATCCTGGAGTACTTCGGCCCCGGCGCGCGGGCGATCTCGTGCACCGGCAAGGGTACGATCACGAACATGGGCGCCGAGCTGGGCGCCACCGGCTCGGTCTTCCCGTTCGACGAGGCGATGGACCGGTACCTGCGGGGAACCGAGCGGGCCGAGCTGGCCGACCTGGCCGCCGCGCACCGCGCGCTCCTCGAGGCGGACCCGGAGGTCGAAGCCGACCCCGAGCGCTTCTTCGAGGAGGTCGTCGAGATCGATCTCTCGAAGCTGGAGCCGCAGGTCGTCGGACCGCACACGCCCGATCTCGCCCGCCCCGTGTCGCGCCTCAAGGAGGAGGCCGTGAAGAACGGCTATCCGCAGAAGGTGTCGGTGGCTCTGATCGGTTCGTGCACGAACTCCTCGTACGAGGACATCTGCCGGGCGGCCGACGTCGCCGAGCAGGCGCTGGCCCGGGGGATCGAGATGAAGAGTCCGCTCCTGGTCACGCCGGGCAGCGAGCAGATCCGCGCGACGATCGAGCGGGACGGCCAGCTCGCGACTCTCGAACGCCTCGGCGCGACCGTGCTCGCCAACGCGTGCGGACCGTGCATCGGCCAGTGGGACCGGCGCGAGATCCGGAAGGGGGAGGAGAACTCGATCCTGACCTCCTTCAACCGGAACTTCCCGAAGCGGAACGACGGCAACGCCGCGACGATGGCCTTCATGGGAAGCCCGGAAACGGTGATGGCCCTCGGCCTGGCCGGAACCCTCGCCTTCGATCCGACCCGCGACTCGTTGAAGAGCGAGAACGGCGAGGAGGTCCGCCTGGATCCCCCCGGGAAGGCTCCGGATCTTCCGCAGGCGGGGTTCGTCCGGGCTCGGGAGGGGTACGTTCCGCCGGCGGACGACGCCGCCGCCGTGGAGATCCGGGTGAGCGACGCGAGCGAGCGGCTGGCGATCCTGGCCCCGTTCGATCGCTGGACCGGCGAGGACTTCCTCGAGATGCCGGTGCTGCTGAAGGCGAAGGGGAAATGCACGACCGATCACATCTCCCCGGCGGGCCCCTGGCTTCGCTACCGGGGGCATCTCGACCGGATCAGCGACAACATGTTCCTCGGAGCGATCAACGCATTCACGGGGGAGGCGGGGCACGGCACGAACGTGATGTCGGGGGAGACGGACAAGCCGTTTTCCGAAATCGCCCGCGACTACAAGAAGCGCGGAACCCGCTGGGTCGTGGTCGGGGACGAGAACTACGGGGAAGGGAGCAGCCGCGAGCACGCGGCGATGTCGCCCCGGTTCCTCGGCGCCGCCGCGGTGATCGTCCGGTCGTTCGCGCGGATCCACGAGTCGAACCTGAAGAAGCAGGGGATCCTGCCGCTGACGTTCGTGGATCCGGACGACTACGAGAAGGTCCGGGAGACCGATCGGATCAGCCTGCTCGGGTTGAAGGACCTGGAGCCGGAAAAGGAGGTCGAGGGGCTGATCCACCACGAGGACGGCGCGAAGGAGACCGTGCGCCTGCGGCACACGCTCAACCGGGAGCAGATCGGATGGTTCCGGGCCGGCAGCGCGCTGAACATGCTGCGCGCGACGGGGGCGTAGGAGCGGGCCGAAGCGATCCCGGCGCGTCCCGGGGTTGCCTGCGGGCGAGGGGCAACGAAGTCCCGGCGACGCCCTCGGGTCAGCCCCGGGACGCGAAGCGCCCGCATCCTCCCGGGTCGCTCTAAATCATCCTCTTACATCAGATTTCGTTTGCAGGGCGTCGGTTCCGCCCCTATACTCCCTCCGTCCTGTAGCCGTCGTGCAAAATAAGGGAGAGGTAATGAAATCATTTGCTATCGCTAACATTAAGGGTGGTTGCGGGAAGACGACGGTTGCCGTCAATCTCGCTGCAGGGCTCGCATTGTCGGGGAAGAGGGTTTGCCTGTTCGATCTCGATCCCCAGAGCGCCAGCACGTTTCATCTCGTCGCCGCCGGGGCGAACGGGAATCTGGCCGACTGCCTCGCCTCGGAGAAGAAGCTGCCGGAGATCCTCGCAAGGACCCTGGTCGACGGTTTGACGGTGGCGCCGGGGACCCGGCTGCTCGCGCCCTTCGACAACGGTGGACATCCGACGCGGGACCGGCTGCGGCAGCTCCTCGGGCAGGTCCCCCCCGAGGTCGACTACGTTCTCTTCGATACCCCACCGACGTGGGGGTCTTTGCTGATCGCCAGCCTCTCGTGCGTCGATGCGGTGCTGATCCCGGTGGCGACTCGCGAGCTCGATCTGCGGATGCTGCAGCTTCTCCAGGACGTGATCGACCAGATCCGGAGGCACCGGAACCCGTCCCTGCGGATCGCGGGGATCCTCCCGAACCGGACGATCCGCACCCGGCTCAGCGGTCGGATCGAGGGGGAGCTTCGGACCGCGCACGGTCCTCTCGTCTACCCGCCGATCCGCGAGACGGCCCGGCTGGCCGAGGCGGGTGGGTTCCATGCCCCGATCCAGGTGAGCTCTCCCTCCAGCGCGGGCGCGGCCGACTTCGAGGAGGTGACCCGGGCCTTCCTGGAGCGAGAAGAGCGCTCCTTCTAGCCCTCTTCGAGAGAAGGGACCGGACCGGCGGCACGGGAGCCCGTGCGGCCGGTCCGATCTCTGTTGACCGTTGCGCCGCGGGCCGGTAGTCTCGAAGTTGAACTGACCGGTCAGTCATCATCTCGCGACCTTCGTAGAAGGAGATCCTGCCCGGATGGAACCGATCCTCCCGGTACTGCGGTGCGCCGTCCCCACGCTCTACGCGCTGGTCGTCGCGCTGTACGCGGTTCTCTTCCTGGGCCGGGGGAGACGGCTCGGTCGCCTCGCGGGGACCGTTCTTCCGACGACCCTCGTCGCGCACCTCCTCTTCCTCGTCGCGTTCGTCGAGGCGAACGAGCGGATCCCACTCGCGGCGCTGCCCGAGATCCTGTCGGTCATCGCCTTCATGACGGCGCTCGCCTACTACGCCGTCGAACGCTCGACCGGGAACCGCTCGACCGGGCTCTTCGTCCTCGCCTTCTCGGCCATCCTGCAGTGGGGATCCTCGGGACGAATCGCCCTCGTCCAGGACGTCCCCGAGCTGTTGCGCAACCCGGCGTTCGGCCTGCACACGGCAACCGCGATCCTCGGCTACGCCGCCTTCGCCGTCTCGGCGATCTACGGGCTGCTCTACCTGTTCTTGTACCAGGAGCTGAAGACGAACCGATTCGGCCGGTTCTACCGCAAGCTGCCGCCGCTGGAGATTCTCGGGAAGATGAACATCCGCGCCGCGGTGCTCGGTCTGGTCTCGTTGACCATCGGGATCCTGAGCGGAATCGTCTGGGCCGCGCGGCTGCATCCGGGGTTCCTGTCCGATCCGATGTTCCTGATGACCGGCGTCGTCTGGCTGGTCTTCGCATTCGGAGTCTTCGCCCACTACCGCCTCGGGTGGCGGGGCAAGCCGACCGTGTACGTCTCGATTTCCGGTTTCTTGCTGATGGGGATCGTCCTCGTCGCCGTGAACCTGTTCCTGCAGACCTTCCACCGCTTCGACGTCGTCGCATGGAACTTCTCGTCGTTGGTCTGAACCACCGAACGGCTCCGGTCGAGCTTCGGGAGCGAATCGCCTTCAACCGGGAGGAGACCGCCGCCGCGCTTTCCGAACCGGTTCCGGGCGACGGGGTCACCGAACGGCTGCTCCTGTCGACGTGCAACCGAACCGAGTACTACGCGTTCTGTCAGGCGGCCGACTGCGGCCTCGCCTCCTTCCGCGAGCTGGTCGGCCGGTTCAAGAACGTCGCCCTCGCCGGCGACGCGCCGACGCTCTACGCATATCGCGACCAGGAGATGGTGACGCACCTGTTCCGGGTCGCCAGCTCGATCGACTCCCTCATCGTCGGCGAAGCGCAGATCCTCGGTCAGGTCCACGAGGCGTTCGAGATCGCGTGCCGGGCGGGAGCGAGCGGTCCGTTGTTCCACCGGCTCCTGGAGACGGCATTCCGCGTCGGCAAGCGGGTCCGGAGCGAAACGGAGATCGCGATCGGGGCGGTCTCGGTCGCCTCGGCCGCCGCCACCCTGGCGGGCCGGGTGTTCTCCGAGATGGAGGACCGGACGGCGTTGATCCTCGGAGCC
Organism: Candidatus Eiseniibacteriota bacterium; assembly: GCA_014729455.1. Lineage (GTDB taxonomy): Bacteria > Eisenbacteria > RBG-16-71-46 > CAIMUX01 > VGJL01 > WJJW01. Next base: position 8,775 of record WJJW01000389.1, on the reverse strand, counting down.
GGCGAGACCGGTCGCCTGGCCGCGCACCACCTCCGGGAGATCGGGGTCGGCCGGTTCCGCGTCGCGAACCGGACCCGTGCCCGCGCGGACGAACTCGCCGACGTTCTCGGAGGGACACCGGTCGACTTCGGGGACCTGGAAGCCGCGCTCCGCGAGGCGAGCATCGTCGTCACCGCGACCTCCGCTCCCGGACCGATCCTCAGCGCCGCGCAGATCCGGGCCGCGGTCACCGCCCGCAGGAACCGCCCCGTCCTGATCCTCGATCTCGGGGTCCCGCGGGACGTCGAGATCGCGGCGAACAAGGTGGCGAACGTCTTCCTCTACGACATCGATTCCCTGCAGGCGCTCGTGGAGGAGAACCTGCAGCGGAGGCGCAAGGAGATCCCGAAGGTCGAGGCGATCATCGAGTCGGAGAAGACGCGGTTCTTCCGGTGGTACGCCTCGCTCGGAGTCGGTCCCTTGATCCGCGACCTGCGGGAGCACCTCGAGCGGATCCGGGCGAGCGAGGTCGAACGCCACGCGGGCCGCTTCGGCGAGGAGGATCGAGAGCGGATCGAGGCGCTCAGCCGCGGCCTGGTGAACAAGATCCTGCACGAGCCGATGGTGAACCTCCGCTCGTTCCAGAGGGAGGGATCCGGTTCGGTCGTCCGTCTCGAGACGGTGCGGAGGCTGTTCTCGCTCGAACGAGGAGATGCGGATGAGAACGATTAGAGTCGGCACCCGGGCCTCGCGGCTCGCGCTCTGGCAGGCGGAGCACGTCGCCTCGTTGCTCCGGACGAGACCGGAGGTCTCGCGCGTCGAGGTCGTCGAGTTCCGCACGAAGGGGGATCGGATCCAGCACCTTCCGCTGTCGAAGATCGGCGGGAAGGGGCTCTTCACGCTGGAGATCGAGGAGGCGCTGCACGAGCGACGGGTCGATCTGGCGGTGCACAGCCTCAAAGACCTCCCGACCATCCTGCCCGAGGGATTGATGCTCGGCGCCGTCCTCTCCCGCGAGGATCCGCTCGATGCGTACGTCTCCCCGCAGGGGATCCCGTTCGGCGATCTGCCCCGGGGAGCCCGGATCGGGACCTCCAGCCTGCGCCGCCGCGCGCAGCTGCTCTTCCACCGTTCCGACCTGGAGATCGTCGATCTCCGGGGCAACGTCCCGACGCGGCTGGAGAAGACGGAGCGGCAGAACCTTGCGGGGACCGTCCTGGCCCGGGCCGGTCTGGTCCGGCTCGGGCTGGAGGATCGGATCACCGAGCGGATCGCCTCCGACACGATTCTGCCCGCCCCGGGCCAGGGGGCGATCGGCGTGGAGATCCGCAGCGACGACGAAGAGGTCCGCTCCACCCTCGAGGAGCTGGAGTCGCCCGAGACGCGCGCGGCGACCGATGCGGAGCGTGGGTTCCTCGAGGGCCTGGGCGGCGGCTGTCAGGTCCCGATCGGGGCGCTGGCCGGTCCGGATCCCGAAGACCGATCCCGGATCCGCCTCGAGGGGATCGTCGCGGAGGTCTCCGGTCGGACTCTGATCCGCGGCGTCCGGAGCGGGGATCGGCCGGCCGCGCGCTCGCTCGGTCTCTCGCTCGCCCGGAGGCTGATCGACGAAGGGGCCGGAGCGATCCTCGCGTCGCTGCAGGACTCGGAACGGGAGGAGGAATGAACCGAGCGGCGCGCGGAGCGGAGACGGAACGCAACGGGACGAAGCGGAGGCGGATCCTTGATGCGGCCTCGCGCCTCTTCGGCGGCCGCGACCTCGCCTGCGTGCGGATGGAAGAGGTCGCCGCGGAGGCCGGCGTGGCGAAGGGAACGCTCTACAACTACTTCGCCTCGAAGGAGGAGCTGTACTTCTCGATCCTGCGCGGGAGGATGGAGCACCTCCTCAAGGCTCTCGCGCATGCGTGCCGCAGCGGCAGCGAAGTGCGGATCCGGCTCCGGAAGCTGACCGTCCACACCTTGATGTTCCTTCTGAAGTACCCGGACTTCTTCCGGATGCTGCGGAAGCAGGAGGCGCAGCCCGCGGTCGGTTCCGACGATCGGATCCGTTCCCTGCGCGCTTGCCTGCACGATCTGGTCCGCACGTTGATCGAAGAGGGAGTGGAGCGGGGGGAGATCGCGGGGGTCGATCCCGCGCGGGCGGCCGACTGGATCCTGGGAGCGGTCGAAGGAGCGGCTCTCGGGTACCTCGAAACGAGCGAGAAGCCCGCGCGCGGCTCCGCCGACCTGGATCGGTTCTTCGACTTCCTGTGGAGCGGACTGTCGGGTCGAACCCGCCCGCTTCGCGGCTGGACGGTTCTCGTGACACGGGAGGAGGAGCCCGGTGAGGGCTTGTCGGGCGAGATCGAACGACGCGGGGGCCGCCCGCTGCTCTGTCCCCTGGTGCGGACGGTCCCCCCGACCGACCCCGCGACGCTGAATGCCGCCGCGCGCGACGCGGACCGCTATGCCTGGATCCTCTTCACCAGCGCACGAGCGGTCGAGGCGTTCTCCGCCGCTCGCGGGAAGCGGGCGGCCCCGCTCCCCGCAGGGACGCGGATCGGGGGGGTCGGAGAGGCGACCGCCGCGGCGGCCCGCAAGCGGTTCGGTCGCGTGGATCTGGTCGCTTCCCGGGCATCCGGCGAGGGATTGGCGGACGCCCTGCGACGGACGGAGCCGCTGGACCGAATGCGGATCCTGCTGCCGCGCGCCGACCGGGCCGGCGAGGCCCTCCCGGAGATCCTCCGGGCCTGCGGTGCGGAGGTCGACGACGTGGTCGCCTACCGCACGATCCATGCCGAATCGGTTCCCGGTCGCGTCGCCGGAGCGCTGGCGCGCGGCGAGATCGACGCGGTCACCTTCGCCAGCGGTTCGGCCGTGGAGGCCTTCGTCGCCTGCCTCGGTGCTCCGTCTTTGCGTTCGCCCGGGAGGACCTACGCGATCATCTCGATCGGACCCTCGACGACCGCGGTCGTGACCGCACTCGGCGGCACCGTCGACGCGGAGGCGTCGCGGCCGTCGCTGGAAGAGCTGGCGGACGCGGTCGCGGTCGGAAGATCGCGGTTCGCAGCGAACCGCGGAAGCGGCGGGCCGGCCCCGCCCCAACGAGAGGAGAGCCTGCGATGAGCTTCCCGACGCACCGCCCCCGGCGCCTGCGCCGGACCGAAACGCACCGGCGCATGGTCCGGGAGACCCGGCTCTCGGTCGACGATCTGATCCTGCCGCTCTTCGTCCGTCCGGGGGAGGGGGTGGAGGAACCGATCGAGGCGATGCCGGGCGTCTTCCGCCGCTCGATCGACCGGACGGTCGCGGAATGCCGCCGCGCGGCCGATCTCGGGATCCCGGGCGTGATCCTGTTCGGAGTCCCGGACCGGAAGGACCCGACCGGAAGCGAGGCGTACGCCGCCGATGGAATCGTGCCCCGGGCGATCCGCGCGATCCGCGAGGAGGTCGGGGGTCTTTCGATCTGGGCCGACGTCTGCCTCTGCGAGTACACCGATCACGGGCACTGCGGCGTCCTGTCGGGGGGAGCGGTGGACAACGACGCGACGTTGCCTCTGCTGGCCCGGGCCGCGGTCGCCTACGCCGAGGCGGGCGCGGACGTGGTGGCCCCCTCCGACATGATGGATGGCCGCGTCGCGGCGATCCGCCGCGCGCTCGAAACGGCGGACCGCGCCGACACGATCCTCTGCTCCTACGCGGCGAAGTACGCATCGGCGTATTACGGGCCGTTTCGCGAGGCGGCCGGCTCGACCCCGCGGGAGGGGGACCGGCGCGGATACCAGATGGATCCGGCCAACGCGCGCGAGGCGCTGCGAGAGGTCGCCCTCGATCTCGAGGAAGGGGCGGACCTGGTGATGGTCAAACCGGCGCTCGCCTACCTCGACGTCCTCGCGCGCGTCCGCGACCGATTCGACGTCCCCGTCGCCGCCTACAACGTCTCCGGGGAGTACGCGATGCTCTGCGCCGCCGCCGAGCGCGGCTGGGTCGAACGCAGGGCCGCGGTGCTCGAGACGCTGACCTCGATCCGGCGGGCGGGGGCCGATCTGATTCTCACCTATTTCGCGAAGGAGGTGGCCGAGTGGCTGTGAACGATCCGTTCGGACCGAAGAGCCGGGCGCTGTACGAACGAGCCGTCCGGGTGATGCCGGGCGGCGTCAACTCCCCGGTGCGGGCGTTCCGGGCCGTCGGCGGGAACCCCCCGTTCCTCCGCCGCGGCGCCGGTTCGCGCGTCGTGGACGAGGACGGCAACGAGTACATCGACCTCGTCGGTTCGTGGGGACCGCTGATCCTCGGTCACGCGCATCCCGAGATCCTCGAGGCGATCGAGCGGGCGGGACGGGACGGGACCAGCTTCGGCGCCCCGACCGCCGGGGAGGTGGAGCTCGCCGAGCGGATCGTCGAGGCGGTGCCGTCGATCGAGTCGGTCCGCCTGGTCAACTCCGGCACGGAGGCGACGATGAGCGCGATCCGCCTCGCCCGCGGGGCGACCGGCCGGGACCGCGTCGTCAAGTTCGAGGGCTGCTACCACGGCCACGGGGATCCGTTCCTGATCCAGGCCGGATCGGGCGCGGCCACCTTCGGGCATCCGAGCAGCCCCGGCGTGACCGCTGGAACGGCGCGCGATACGCTCGCCGCCCCGTACAACGATCTCGGGGCGGTGGAGCGGCTCTTCGCGGAGGATCCCGAGGGGATCGCCTGTGTCATCGTCGAGCCGGTGGCGGCGAACATGGGGGTCGTCCTTCCCGAGCGGGGATTCCTCGAAGGGCTGCGGGACCTCTGCGACCGGCACGACGCCCTGCTGGTCTTCGACGAGGTCATCACGGGATTCCGGCTCGCCTACGGAGGAGCGCAGGAGCGCTTCGGGGTCCGCCCCGATCTCACCACGCTGGGCAAGGTGATCGGGGGCGGGCTGCCGGTCGGGGCGTATGGCGGCCGGCGCGACCTGATGCGCCACCTGGCGCCGGAAGGGCCCGTCTACCAGGCGGGGACCCTCTCGGGCAATCCGCTGGCGGTCGCAGCGGGAACGACGATGCTGCGCCTGCTCCGCGAAGGGGACGTGTACGAACGGCTGGAACGTCTCGGGCGGCGGCTCCGCGACGGAATCGCGGCGATGCTCGCCGCCAGCGATCGACCGCTCTGCTACGAGGGGATCGGATCGCTCGGCTGCCTCTACTTCCGTGGCGGACCGATCCGGAGCTGGGACGACGCGGCGGGGGCGGACACCGAACGGTTCGGCCGCTACCACCGCGAGATGCTGCGTCGCGGGGTCTCCCTCGCCCCCTCGCAGTTCGAGGCCGCCTTCCTCTCGGCCGTCCACACCGAGGAGGAGGTCGATGCGGTCGTCACGGCCTGCCGCGCGTCGGTCGAGGCGGCGTTCGGAGACGAACGATGAACGATCGATTCCTCCGCGCGCTGGCCGCGGAACCGGTCGACCGGACCCCCGTCTGGATCATGCGCCAGGCGGGCCGGTACCTGCCCGAGTACCGGGCGCTGAAGGAGCGGCACGGGTTCTGGGAGCTGTGCACGGTTCCCGAGCTGACCGTGGAGGTGACGCTCCAGCCGATCGACCGACTGGGGCTCGACGCGGCGATCCTGTTCTCGGACATCCTCGTTCCGCTGGCGGCGATGGGGCTGGAGGTCGAGTTCCGTCCCGGACCGGTCCTGCCCGACCCGATCCGCGCCGCCTCCGACCTCTCGCGGCTCGGCGAGACGGAAGGGTGCGCCCTGTACGGTCGCGTCGCCGAGGCGATCGGCCTGCTCCGCCGGGAGCTGGACGGAAAGGTGCCGCTGATCGGGTTCGCCGGTGCCCCCTTCACCCTGGCGACCTACGCGGTCGAAGGAGGAGGGAGCAAGTCGTTCTCCGCGATCCGCGCGTTGCTGTTCGGGGATCCGGCCACCGCGCACCGGCTGCTCGAACGGATCGCCGTCGCGGTCCTCGCCTCCCTGCGGGCGCAGATCGAGGCGGGGGTGCAAGCGGTCCAGCTCTTCGACTCCTGGGCGGGACTGCTCGGTCCGGACGACTACGATCGGTTCGCGCGCCCGTACGCGGAGCGGATCCTCGGGGCGATCGGCGACGCCGGGATCCCGCGGATCTACTTCGCGCCGGGAGCGTCGAGCTGTCTGGAGAGGATGCGCACCCTGCCGGTGGAGGCGATCGGGATCGACTGGCGGATCCCGCTCGGCGAGGCGCGCCGGCGTCTCGAAGACCGTACGGTGGTGCAGGGGAACCTCGATCCCGGAGTCCTGCTCGGGTCCCGCGAGGGGATCGAGGAGCGGACCGCGGGGATCCTTCGCGAAGCACGCGGGGCGAAGGGGCACGTGATGAACCTGGGACACGGCATCCTTCCGGAGACGCCGGTCGAGAACGCACTCGCGTTCGTCGAGACGGTCCACCGTCTCTCGGGGCAAGGAGGAGAGCAATGAACGAAAGCCCTGTGCCCACGCCCGATCGGGAAACGCTTCTGGATCTGCTGCGCCTCTACGACCGGCCCGGGCCACGCTACACGTCGTACCCGACCGCGGTCGAGTTCGACGAGTCGTACGGCGAAGCGGAGTATCTCCGCCGTCTCGAGGCGGCCGACGGCGCCCCGGAACCTCTATCGGTCTACTTCCATCTTCCGTTCTGTCGGCAGCGCTGCACCTTCTGCGGGTGCCACGTCGTCATCGCCAAGGAATCGGAAACTCCCCACCGCTACCTCGACCTGCTGCGCAAGGAGGTCGATCTCGTCGCCGCGCGCCTGCCGAACCGACGCGCCGTGAACCAGCTCCACTGGGGAGGAGGCACGCCGACCTCCTACGCGCCGGCCGAGATGCGGGAGCTGTGGACGGCGATCACCGGCGCGTTCGATCTGGTCGACGGGGCGGAGGTCGCGATCGAGACGGACCCGCGCGTGACCACCCCCGAGCAGCTCGCCCTGCTCCGCGAGCTGGGCTTCAACCGGATCAGCATGGGGGTGCAGGACTTCACGACGGAGGTGCAGGAAGCGATCGGTCGGCGCCAGGGCCGGGAGGAGACCGTCGCCCAGTTCCGCGCGTGCCGGGAGATCGGTTTCCCGTCCATCAACGTCGATCTGGTCTACGGGCTTCCGCGCCAGACCGTGGCGACGTTCCGCGAGAACCTGCGCGACGTGGCCGCCCTGCGTCCCGATCGGGTGGCGGTCTACAGCTTCGCGCACGTCCCGTGGATCCGGCCGAACCAACGCCGGATCGATCCCGAAACGCTTCCCGACGCGGAGACGAAGCTCCGGCTCTTCTTCGAGGCCCGGGATGCGTTCCTGCGCGCCGGGTACCGCCAGATCGGGATGGATCATTTCGCCGTGCCGGAGGACGAGCTGGCCGTCGCGCAGGCGGAGGCGCGCCTCCATCGGAATTTCATGGGGTACACGGTCATGCCGGCGGCCGATCAGATCGGCTTCGGGATCAGCGCGATCGGGGACGTACGGGGCTCGTTCGCCCAGAACGCGAAGAAGCTCTCCGTCTACGAGGCCGCGCTCTCCGGCGACCGTCTTCCGATCGAGAAAGGGTACGTCCTGGACCGGGACGACGAGATCCGGCGGGCGGTGATCCTCGCGTTGATGTGCAATTTCCGCCTCGCCCACGCGGAGATCGAGCGCAGGTTCGAAATCCGGTTCGCCGACTACTTCGCCCGCGAGCTCGCGGAGCTGGAGGAGCCGCGCCGGCACGGGTTCGTCCGGCTCCCCGACGATCGGATCGAGGTGACCGACTCGGGCCGGCTCTTCGTGCGCAACCTCTGCATGGTCTTCGACCGCCACCTGCGCGAGAAGAGCCCGGGCGGACGTCCGGTCTTCTCGAGGACGGTCTGATGGCGGCGGTCCTTCTCTTGAACATGGGCGGCCCCGAATCGCTCGAGGAGGTCGGACCGTTTCTCCGCGAGCTGTTCGACGATCCGATGATCCTCCCGCTGCCGGGAGGACGGATGACCCGCCGGCTCCTCGGACGTTCGATCGCGACGCTGCGCTGCCGGAAGACCCAGGCCGCCTACCGGCGGATCGGCGGGGGATCTCCGTTGCGGCGGCTGACCGCGCTCCAGGCCGAGCTCCTCGGCGGAGAGCTGTCGCGGCGCGGGCGGGACGGTGTACGCGTGGAGCCGGTCCTGCGCTACACGCAGCCACGCGCGGAAACGGTCCTCGCCCAACTCGCGGCCGCCGGCGAGCTGCGCGCCCTCGCCCTGCCGCTGTACCCGCAGGAATGCGTGGCGACGACGGGATCGAGCCTGGCCGAGCTGGAAGCGATGCGGCGGCGGGTCGCCGGCCACCTTTCGGTCGACGTGATCCGCAGCTACCACCTCGATCCCGGGTACCTCACGGCCGTCGCGGAACGGATCGAAGAGGCGCTGGCGGCGCTTCCTCCCGGGGAACGGGAACGGGCGATCCTGCTCTTCAGCGCGCACGGCGTTCCGGTCCGGCTCCTGCAAAGCGGGGATCCCTACGTGGAGCAGATCGGGGAGACGGTGGAGGGGGTGATGGATCGGGTCGGGCGGGACCGTTCGTACCGCCTTTCTTTCCAGAGCCGGACCGGACCGATCCGCTGGGTCGGTCCCACGACGGAGGAGATGATCCGCGAGCTGGCGGGGACGCCGGCGGTGGTCGTCGTCCCGATCTCGTTCGTCTCCGACCACATCGAAACGCTCTACGAGATCGATTGCCTCTACGCCGAGGAGGCCCGCCGCCACCGGATCGGCCGCTTCGTGCGGACCGAGGCGTTGCACGACTCGCATCGCTTCTGCGCCGCTCTCGCCGACCTCGTGGAGGCGTGGCTCGATCGGAGGCACGGTTGAGTCGGACGGTCGTGATC
>WJJW01000388.1 GCA_014729455.1 Candidatus Eiseniibacteriota bacterium | reverse complement strand
CTCTCCGGGCCGGAGGGGGGCGCCGCCGGCTGCGGATCCGGGGAGCCGGAACGGAGGAGGAAGAACAGGGCGGCGGCCACGCCCGCCAGCAGAACGACCGCCCCGATCCGGAGCGGTCCGTTCGCTCGCTCGCGCCTGTTGCGCTTGCTGCGGCTCGGCTTCCGCCGGCCCCGCCGGGACGTGCGCGCCAAGCCGCTCGTTCGCCTAGCGGGAGGCCAGGAGCCCCTTCTTCACCGGGGGCTTGTCCTCCCACATGATGATTCTCCAGAGCGGAAGCTCGGTCTCGGGATCTTCCTCGTCGGTCTGGACGAAGTGCAGGTAGGTCTCGTACCCGCCCGGCGTCACGAGGAAGACCTGGTCGCCGTTGTTCTGGTTGACCGTCTGCAGCTCGAGGTCGACCGGCGTGAGGATCACGCGCTGCCATTCCTCGTTGTCCGGCGACTCGTGCGGCTCCCCGGCGGTCCAGTCGAGGCGGATCCTCTCGATGATCAGATCTTCGCGGTTCGGCTCGCCGCTGAACATGTTCCGCGTGACGTCGAGCTCCTCGCCCCGCCCCCAGGTCGCCTCCGGCCAGGTGTCCGGACCGACGTCCCGCGGGTCGAAGACGAAGGAGAACTCCGAGTGGATCAGCTTCTCGTACTCGTCGTAGTTGCGCTCTTTGTAGGCGCGCTGGAGGTTCTCCAGCGCCACGTCGATCGTCACCGGCGCATCGTACTCGTCGGGGGGCGGGGGAGGATCGTCATCCCCCGATTCGGGGCTGAACGGGCACCCGACGAGGATCGCCAATGCGGGGATCATCAAGAGCATCGCGAACTTACGGACTCGCTTGTGTGTTATCCGGGAAGCCATGGGTCGCTCCTCCTCGCCGCCACTGGAATCGGCGTTGTTCCGCTTCGATTTTAGCACGGAGGGCGCAGCCCGGACCAGATCAGGGAACCAGGTTCGGGTTCAGCCTGGCGTAACCCCATGTCAGCTCGGCAGTCTCGTCCCGCACGTCGGCCCACCGGTAGATCAGCCACTCGACCCCTTCCGTCCGGAAGTAGAGGGTGCAACGCCCCCCGAAGACGACGCTGTCGGTGGCGCTTCTGCGAAACACCAGCCGGTAGCCGAGGTTCCGGTAGTAGCGGTCCTCGCCGATGTTGCCCGAATCCCGGACCGTCCAGGTGAGATCGACCGACTCGACCTCGTTCTGGAGCAGGCTGCCCAGCGCCTGGAGATCGCGGGAGAGCGTCCAGACGGTATCGGCCCCCGCGTCGAACGGATCGAAGCGGAATCGGTAGTCGGTGGTGAACGCCCTCTGGAAGTTGCCGATGAACCGGGCTTCCGTCGTCGCCTCGATGTTCCGCAGGGCGATCCTCGGATCGATCGGGGTCTCGTAGTCGACCTCGACGTCCGTCGGGGTCTCGGCATCGCGCGGCTCGAAGAGGCCGCATCCCGCGGCCGAGACGCCGCAGGCCAGCAGCACGAGCGGCAGAATCGGAGATCGGGTCGCATGCCGCATCAGAACCTCCTCCTGAGCTGCGCCCGACCGGTCCAGTAGTTCCGTTCGGCGCTCGACTCCGTCTTCGTGAAGTCCAGGTCCACGGTGAAGTCCTCGGAGATCTCCTGCTCGAAGTGGGCCTTGAGCGACCACTCCCCCCGGTCGCGGACCGTGAGCCGGTCGGTCGCGAGGAAGCGCTGCTCCCGCCGGTCGAACATCTGCCGCGCATCGAGCCGCAGGGTCTTCCCGATCGCGTAGGTGACCGTCAGCGTCATCACGTGCCGCGTGTCCTCCGAGTCCGGGATGTATCGTCTCGGCTCGCTGCTGGAGCTCCGCACGTAGCTCCCCCGGTCGCGGAACTCGTACTGGTGGCGGAGCGTGATCGCCGTGTTCTTCGCCAGCGGCGTCTTGAAGGTCGTCAAGACGCCGTTCGTCCGCACCAGCGTGTTGTTGTCCTCGTTGAAGTCATAGAATGTATAGTCCGCCTGAATCGTATAGCGCTGGTTGATCGACATCCGCCTCCTGGTGTAGGTGAGATCGCCGGACACCTTGTAGGCCTCGCTGGTGTTGTTGTTCCCGGCGTTCACCTCGGGGATGCTGATCGCCTGACGCTCGTTCCAGGAGAAGCTGAAGATCCCGTTGAAGCTCTGATTCGGCCGGTAGTTCAGGGTCCCGTCGAGAAAGAGGCGGCGTTGATCCCGGTCGTTGCTTCCGTCCTGGTAGAGGTACTGCTGAAGGTAGATCTCTTCCGTGAAGCCGATGTTCAGCTTCCTCCAGACCTCCCGCTTCACCTCGAGACGGAGCCTCCGGGTCTTCTGCTCGTAGTCGGCAGTCCCCTCGAGGGAGTTCTCCGCCAGGTCGTCGCTGTACTTTGCGATGATCTCCGTCCCGGCGATCGGGCCCGCCAGGGCGGGAATCACGAGCTTCCCCTCGATGCTGGCGTCCCGGTTCTTCTTGTGGAAGTCACGAGTCTGGAGCGTGTAATCCCCCTGGAGGTCGGAGATCCGGACGTCGCTCAAGAACGACACGTCCTCGGTCGGCTTCCACTCGAGCTTGAGCTGGCCGTTCCAGTCCTCGCCGGTCTTCCGCTCCTGCCCTCCCTCCTGGTTGTTGGCCAGGGCATCCCAGTACTCGCTCAGGTCGTCGACGAACCGCGTCGAACCGCGCGCGTTGAACGTCGAGGAGGGCCTCCAGTCCGCCGAGGCGTCCCAGACGGTCCGCCGGTT
>WJJW01000387.1 GCA_014729455.1 Candidatus Eiseniibacteriota bacterium | reverse complement strand
GTCCGGGACCTGCTCGTCTCCGCGTCGCTGCGGCCGTTGATTCTGGGGATCGCGATCACCCTGACCTTTCCGCTCTTCTCCGCGTGGCGGTGGCGGGCGATCATGGACGGCCTCGGACAGCCGCTGACGCTCGGCGAGGCGTTCACCTTCATCATGGCCTGCTGGCCGCTCACCACGTTCACCCCCTCGAAGGGGGGGGATCTGGCCAGGGCCTGGTTCCTCCGGGGACGGAGCCCGGTGAGCCTCGTGCTCGGGAGCGTGCTCGCCGAGCGGCTGATCGACGTGCTCGTCCTCCTCGGGTTCTGTCTGGCCGGATCACTCTGGTTCGGATGGGACCTGCTCGCCGGAGCGAGCGGCGGTCTGCTGGCCGCCGGTCTGGCCGGCACGGCGATCCTGCTGGCGGTGCGTCTCCCGATCCCGGAGAAATTCCGCCCGAAGGTCGAGCGTCTCCTGCTGGCCCTCCGCGTGATCCTCGCCCGACCGGGCCTTCTGGCCTTCGTGCTGGTGGTCACGATCGCCAACTGGATGGCGAGCGTCGTGCAGACCTGGCTGTTCTACCGCGCGCTCGGCGCCGCGGCTCCGTTCGGCAGCGTCCTAGCCGCGCTTCCGGCGGCGATCTTCGTCGGGCTGATCCCGGTGACGCTCATGGGGATGGGCACCCGCGACGCCGCGCTGATCCGCCTGCTCGCGCCGGTGGCGCCGGCGCCCGTCTCCCTCGGCGCCGGGCTGCTCTACTCCCTCTGCGGGTACTGGCTGCCCGGCGTCGCCGGGATCCCGTTCCTTCGTCATGCGCTCGGACGTCCGGGGCGCCGCTCCCCGGAGATCCCGCCCTCCAACTGACTGGCATCAAGCCGGTTGCGCCTCGTGAATCTTTTCCGGAACATAATGTTGACCAGGAGGTACAGATTTGTGAGACTGTCTCGAGCGGTACGAACGGAAACGGCCGGGTCAGGGGGAAGACCGCGATGCGGATCAATCCGAGCGAGGAATACGGGTTACGCTGCCTCTTGCAGCTCGCGCGGGAACACGCGCGGGGAGAGTCGCTCTCTTTGCAGGAGATCGCCTCCCGAGAGGGGCTTCCGGTGCCGAACACGGCGAAGCTTCTGCGGAGGTTGCGCATCGCCGGGATCGTCACCAGCGAGCGTGGCCGGAGCGGAGGGTACCTGCTCGCCCGCCCGCCGGCCGAGATCAACCTGGCCGAAGTGCTGCGCGCCCTCGACGGTCCGGTGTTCGACCAGGCGCGTGATTGTGGGCACTTCACGGGGGCCGAATCCGTGTGCGTCAACAGCGCCGGTTGCTCGGTCCGGTCGCTCTGGATCGCGATCGACGGACTGGTCCGCGGCGCGCTCGAAAAGGTGACCCTGGCGGATCTCGCGACGACCGAGAACCGTGCGCGGGATCGGTTCGATTCCGCGTGGGATCGCGACGCCGAGCAGTTCACCGGCGCTGCCGTTCGGGAACGGGAATCGAGAACCAAGACCCGATAGCGGGAACGAAACCAGAAGACGAGGAGATGCAATGAGCGAGACGAAGAGCCTGCTGGCGTGTGAAGGGGTCCGCATCGGCATCGCCGGCAAAGAGGTGATCCGCGGTGTGGATCTGGAGCTCCGCGCCGGCGAGAAGGTCGCGTTGATGGGGCCGAACGGCTCGGGCAAGAGCACGCTGGTCAACACCCTGATGGGACATCCCGGCTACGAGCTCCTGGGGGGGAAGATCCTCCTCGACGGAGAGGAGATCCAGGATCTCCCGGCGGACGAGCGGGCGCGGAAAGGACTGTTCCTCGGCTTCCAGTATCCCGTCTCGATCCCGGGTGTCAGCGTCGCGAACGTGCTGCGCGCCGCCGTGAACGCCCGGCGCGGCAAGGAGGTCTCGGTTCGCGAGTTCCGCAAGGAGATGATGGCCGCGTTCGAGATGCTGAACATCGATCCCAAGTTCGCCGCGCGCGGGCTGAACGAGGGGTTTTCGGGCGGTGAGAAGAAGCGGGCGGAGGTGCTGCAGATGGCGCTTCTGAAGCCGCGGGTCGCGCTGATGGACGAGACCGACTCCGGTCTCGACATCGATGCTTTGAAGACCGTGGCCGGCGGGATCATGAAGCTCTCCGGTCCCGAGACCGGCGTGATCCTCGTGACCCACTACCAGCGGCTGCTCAACTACATCCAGCCCGATCGGGTCCACGTCCTGATGGAGGGACGGATCGTCCGGTCGGGTGGGGCCGACCTGGTCGACAAGCTCGAAGAAGAAGGGTACGACTGGCTGGAGAAGAGCGTGGAAGAGCGGCAGGAGGCATAGATCGAAATGGCGACTCCCGAAACCAAGAAGAAGCCGACGAAGGCGCCGAAGCAGCAGATCGACATCCGGGACGACTACGCCGAGAAGTGGGGCTTCCGGGATCCCGAGGAGTACTTCCACAAGGGTGCGAAGGGGATCAGCCACGAGGTCGTCGAGATGATGTCGCGGATGAAGAAGGAGCCGGACTGGATGCGGCGGAAGCGCCACGAGGCGCTCGACATCTTTCTGGCGAAGCCGATGCCGACGTGGGGGAACACCGACCTCCTCGGCCAGATCGACTTCGAGGACATCTACTACTACATCCGCCCGATGTCGGAGCAGGGCCGGAGCTGGGACGAGGTGCCGGAAAACATCAAGAAGACGTTCGACCGGCTCGGGATCCCCGAGGCGGAGCGGAAATTCCTCGCCGGCGTCTCCGCGCAGTATGAATCCGAGGTCGTCTACCACTCGGTCCAGGAGAGCCTGACCGAGCAGGGCGTCGTGTTCATGGACATGGACAGCGGCCTGCGCGAGCACCCGGAGATCGTCGAGAAGTTCTTCGGCAGCGTGATCCCGCCGACCGACAACAAGTTCGCCGCGCTGAACAGCGCGGTCTGGTCGGGGGGCTCGTTCATCTACGTGCCGCCCGACACGAAGGTCGAGATCCCGCTCCAGGCGTACTTCCGGATCAACGCGGAGAACATGGGCCAGTTCGAGCGGACCCTCATCATCGCGGACAAAGGGGCCCGGGTGCACTACATCGAGGGCTGCACGGCGCCAGTCTACACGACGAATTCGCTCCACTCCGCGGTGGTCGAGTTGATCGCGATGGATGACGCATACATCCGCTACACGACGATCCAGAACTGGGCGAACAACATCTACAACCTCGTCACCAAGCGCGCGATGGCACACAAGAACGCCGTCGTCGAATGGGTCGACGGGAACATCGGTTCGAAGCTGACGATGAAGTTCCCGTGCGTCTATCTCGTCGGCGAAGGAGCGCGCGGAGAGATCCTGTCGGTCGCGTTCGCGGGGCAGGAACAGCACCAGGACGCCGGCGCGAAGATCATCCATGCCGCGCCGCGGACGAGCAGCACGATCACCTCGAAGTCGATCTCGAAGAACGGAGGGCGTTCCTCGTACCGCGGTCTGGTCAAGGTTCATCCGCAGGCGACCGACTGCAAGACGAGCGTGCAGTGCGACGCGCTGATCCTCGATCCCGAATCGCGCTCGGACACCTATCCGACGATGGAGATCGATGCCGACCGCGTGCAGATCGAGCACGAAGCGCGGGTCAGCAAGATCGGCGATGAGCAGATCTTCTATCTGATGAGCCGCGGGCTGAGCGAGGACGATGCCCGGACCCTGATCGTCAATGGGTTCATCGAGGCGTTCACCAAGGAGCTTCCGATGGAATACGCGGTCGAGCTGAACCGCTTGATCGAGATGGAGATGGAAGGATCGGTCGGATGACGACGACGACGCAGAAGACCGGAGAGAGCGGGCGGACCGGCGAGCACGAACTTCCGGAGGCGGCCCGGACCGGGATCGGATGGCTCGATGAGGCGCGGGAAACGGCCTGGCGGCTGCACCGGAGCCTCCCTCTGCCGGATCGGGCGACCCATCTCTGGCGGTACACCGACCCGGCCCGCTTCGCCCTGCCAGACGGAATGGTCCCGCGATCGGGCGGGGATCCGGTGGAGATCATCGTGGACGACGAGGCGCGGCGCGCCGGCGTCACCGCCGGGCCGCTGCTGGAAGCGGCACGCACGGACGATGACGGGATCCGGGCGCGTCTGGGGGCGCTCGTCCCCGCGGAGTTCGGGTTTCCCGAGTCGCTGAACGCCGCGCTCTGGTCATCGGGAAGCTACGTCCGGATTCCGAAGGGGGTGGCGCTCGACCAGCCGATCCGGATCCGCACCACCGGTCCGGGAGAGGGGACGCTGCAGGCGATGCGGACGCTGGTGGTCGTCGAAGAGGGGGCCTCGGCCACCGTCGTCGAAGAAGCCCGGGGCGGAGCCGAACGTGGGGACGCCCGGCTGAACGAGGTGACCGAGGTCCTGGTCGGCCCGAACGCCTCGGTCCGACTGGTACCCGTGCAGCACCTCGAACGGGGCGTGATCTCCCACCGGACTCTGCGGGCGCGGCTCGATCGCGACGCGCGGGCGCAGCTCGTCGTTGCCTCCTTCGGCGCGGGGATCTACAAGGCGGACCTCGGCGCGGTCCTCTCCGGCGACGGTAGCCGCAGCGAGATCGCCGGCTTTTCGTTCACCGACCGGCGCCAGCAGGTCGATCACCACACGGTGCAGGATCACAGCGGGCACCACAGCACGAGCGACATCAACTTCCGCGTCGTGCTGGGGGGGCGCGCCCGGTCCGCCTACACCGGCCTGATCCGGATCGCGAAGGACGCGCCGCACTGCGAGGCGTTCCAGGAGAACCGCAACCTGCTCCTCTCCGATCGCGCGAAGGCGGAGTCGATCCCGGAGCTGGAGATCCTGACCGACGAGGTCCGGTGCACGCACGGGGCGACCGCCGGTCCGATCGATCCGGAGCAGCTCTTCTATCTCGCGTCGCGGGGAATGGCCCCGGAGGAGGCCACCCGGATGATCGTGTCCGGGTTCCTCGAGGAGACGCTGCAAGCGATCCCCGATGAGATCGCCGAGCCGATCCGCGTCGAGATGCACGAAAGAATGAAAGGGGTCGCACGATGACCGAGGGGACGTTCCAGCGGGTGGCGAAGGTGGACGAGATCCCGGTGGGGGAGAGCCGGAGCTTCGAGGTCGGCTACGAGCGGATCGCGGTCTGCAACGTGGAAGGGAAGTTCTACGCGATCGAAGACGTCTGCACCCACGACGGCAGCCCGTTCCAGACGAGGCGGCTTCTGGGCAGCGTGATCGAGTGCCCCCGTCATGGGGCGCGGTTCGACGTGACGACCGGCGAGGTCCGGCGGATGCCGGCGATCGCCCCGGTTCGCACCTTCCCGACGAAGGTCGAGGACGGAGAGGTCTACGTCGCGGTAGAGGAGGAATGATGAGCGTGTCGATCGAGAGACTCGACGTGCGGCGGATCCGGTCCGACTTCCCGATCCTGGGCCGGGAGGTGCACGGGCATGCCCTGCGCTATCTCGACAACGCGGCGACGACACAGAAGCCGCGCGCCGTGCTCGACGCGCTCCGCGACTACTACGAGCGGCACAACTCCAACGTCCACCGCGGCGTGCACACCCTCGCCCAGGAAGCGACCGAGGCGTACGAGGGGGTCCGCACCCGCCTCGGGCGGTTCCTCGGCGGGGTCGAGCCACGGGGGATCGTCTTCACACGCAACACGACCGAAGCGATCAACCTCGTCGCCCGCTCGATCGTCGAACCGCGGATCGGGTCCGGCGACGAGATTCTCTTGACCGAGATGGAGCACCACAGCAACCTGGTCCCCTGGATCCAGCTCGCGAAGCGCACCGGGGCGAGGCTGCGCCACGTCCCGATCACCGAGGATGGGCGGCTCGATCTGGACGCGTTCGACGATCTGCTGACCGATCGGACGAAGCTCGTGGCGTTCGCGCACGCGTCCAATGTTCTGGGGACGATCAACCCGGTCGAGCGGATCGCGGAACGAGCCCGCGCGAAGGGTGCGCTCACCCTGCTCGACGCGGCGCAGAGCATCCCGCACATGCCGGTCGACGCGCGGGAGCTGGGAGTCGACCTTCTGGCCGCTTCCGCCCACAAGATGCTGGGACCGACGGGCGTGGGGTTCCTCTGGGGGCGGCCGGAGCTGCTCGAGGAGGCGGAGCCGATGCTCGGCGGAGGGGAGATGATCCTGGAGGTGCATCTCGACCGGGCGACCTGGGCCGATCTGCCGCAGAAGCTCGAGGCGGGGACGCCCAACGTCGGCGACGTCGTCGCCTTCGGGGCGGCGCTGAACTACCTCGAGGCGGCCGGTCTAGCGGCGATCCGGGCCCACGAGGTCGAGCTGACCGGCTACGCGCTCGAGCGACTCCGGTCGCTCGAGAACCTGCGGGTCTACGGTCCCGAGGATCCCGAGCACCGAAGCGGCGTGATCTCGTTCTATGACGAGACGATCCACCCGCACGATCTGGCGACGATGCTCGATCTCCGCGGGATCGCGATCCGGGCGGGCCACCACTGCGCGCAGCCGCTGATGCGTCGGCTCGGCGTCCCGGCGACCTCGCGGGCGAGTTTCTATCTGTACAACGAACGGGCCGACGTCGACGCGTTGGTGGAAGGCCTGGAGGAGGCGCGCTCCTACTTTGGATAGATCGTTCGGACAGCTCGACGATCTCTACCGCGAGGTCGTCCTCGACCACTACCGGAGCCCGCGGGGGCGGGATCCGATCTCCGAACCGGCCTGCCGGCACGAGGGGGTCAATCCGCTGTGCGGAGACGAGGTCGAGCTGGCAGTGCGGCTCGAAGAGGACCGGATCGCCGATGTCCAGCTTCGCACGCGCGGCTGCGCGATCTCGGTCGCTTCCGGCTCGATGCTGGCCGAGATGCTGCCCGGGATGACGTTGGACGAGGTCGGGCGTCTCGGCGACCGCTTCCGGGAGATCCTGCACGGATCGAACGGCGACGGGACCGACGACGAGGAGGATCTCGGGGACCTCGAGGCGCTGCGCGGGGTCTCGCAGTTCCCGGTCCGGATCAAGTGTGCGCTGCTTCCCTGGGTGACGCTGCGCGAAGCGATCCGCGCCTGCAAGGAGGGGCTCCGCTCCCCGGAGCGCGCCACCTCGACGGAGGAGGACTCGCCATGAGCGACGAGAAGCAGATCACCGAGGAGAAGGTCCGCGAAGCGCTCCGGCCGGTGCGCGACCCCGAAATCGATCTGTCGATTCTCGATCTGGGACTCCTCTATGGGGTCGAGATCGATCAGGAGAAGAAGCACGTTCAGCTCAAGATGACCCTGACCAGCCAGATGTGCCCCGCCGGGCCGGAGATCCTCGCCGCCTCGGAGATGGCGGTCCGCCGCGTGCCGGGGGTCGAGGACGTCGACATCGATCTGGTCTGGTCCCCGCCGTGGGATCCCCGCCAGCACTGCAGCGAGGACGCGAAGGCCTACCTCGGCATCTGGGACTGAAGCTCCTCGGGAGTCAGGTCCCGGACGTAGACCGGAACGGGGGGCGCCGCCCGCGACTCGTCGAGGCTGCGTTCGACGAACCGCGCCTTGGCGCGAATCCGCTCCTCCTCGCTCTCCGCCATCCGCGCGATCCCTTCCTCGAGATCCGGCCAGATCGGCCTGCGTTCGTCGCGCAGCATCCCGAGCATCGGGGCGAGCTGCGAGCGCGGCCAGCGGTGGATCGACACGTTCCGCGCCGGTGAATCCGGGCGGCGGAACGGGGAGTCTTCGTCGCCGTAGTAGCAGAGGGCGGAGACCTCCCCGGGATAGAGGTCGTCCGGGACCGCCAGACAGAGCCGGGCTCGCTGCAGCGCGACCGTCTCCTCATGCAGCTCCACGCATTCCGCGAGGAGCAGCTCGAGGAGATCCGACGCGGGGAGCTCGACTGCCGTGAAGTGAACGCCGTCGGTGAAGTCGATGCCCGGACGGTCCTCCGGGTCGCGTCGGTTCTGGGTTCCGAGGATCAGGATCCGGTCGGAGAGGAGCGTGGCTCCTTCCCCCGATTCCGTGTTGATCCTCGCGACCGTCGCGAAGAGGTAGAAGCTCCGGAGGCGGCGCGGGGGCGCGGCCGGCAGGCGCCGCCGTGCATCCTCCCAACCGACCAGCCAGTCACGGTGTCCGGGATCGACCGCGTGCCGGATGCGATGGGAGATCTGCAGCTTGACTCCGAACGACTGCGCCGAACGCGGGGGGAGCACCAACGGCTCCGCGCCCCGCATCAGATCTCCGGAGTCGGCCCAGCAGAGGATCCCGGTCCGCTCGAGATCGAACTGGAAGTACACCGATCCCAGGTCGATTCGGTCTGCGGAGAAGGCGTAAGGGGTCTCCACCATGCGCAGACCCTGGAATTCTGCAACGTTGTAGTCGAGGGGCCCGTCCAGGAGCGATGCGTGCAGCGGCATCCGCTCGCCTCGGGCGATGACCTCGACTTCGAACGAGCTCTCCGCGGACAGGGCGAACGGGTCCTCCGCCCGGACGGTGATCTCCGCCAATCCGACCCCCGCTCCCGGATGGGACAGCATCAGATCGTGGCCGGCCTCGATCGTTGCGCGGACGAGCTGGGGCGCGCTGTTGGAGACGACTTGGTACGTCAGATGGTCGAGGGGGGTGTCCTCGTCTTCGAAGATGGTGTCCAGCGAGGCATGGGACAGGGAGGCGAAGGGGCGGTCCTCCAGGACGAGGTCGGTCAAGGGGCGCCGCACCCGCGGCGGAATCGGCTCCGGAATCCGGTCCTCATAGACGTGAACG
>WJJW01000386.1 GCA_014729455.1 Candidatus Eiseniibacteriota bacterium | reverse complement strand
GGCCGGGACCATGCCGGGCCGCCCTCGCCGCGATCCTCGTCGCGCGGTGGGCCGGCCTTTCCGACGAGGCGATCCGCAGCGGCCTCGAGGACGCACGTCCTCGCCCGCTGCGGATGGAGCCTCGCCGGCTCGGTCCCGCCCGGGCGCTTCTCGACACGTACAACGCGAGCCCGGAGTCGAGCCTCGACGCGATCCGCTTCGTGCTCTCGCTTCCGGGAGTCGGGCGCCGCTGGCTCGCCTTCGGGGAGATGCGGGAGCTCGGAGCGCGGACCGAGGCGGAGCACGAACGCGTGGGGAGAGAGGCGGCCGGTTTCGACGGGGCGTTTCTGTTCGGGGAGGGCTGCCGATCGGTCCTCGAGGGGCTCACCCTTGCGGGGGCGAAGACCGAGGCGGCCCTCTTCCGAACCCATCGCGCCCTCGCCGAGGCCCTGGCGGATCGGCTGGGCGACGGGGACCTCGTCCTGTTCAAGGGCTCGCGCCGGTCGGAGATGGAGCGGGCGTTCACACTCTGCCACGATCGGCTCGGAGAGGGGGGCTGAGGCGTGCTCTACGAGCTGATCGATCCGCTGCGCGAGCTGTTCTCGGCGTTCAACGTGCTCCGGTACATCACTTTCCGCGCGGCGTACGCGGTCGTCACCGCGCTTCTCCTCTCCGCGCTCTTCGGGCCGTGGATGATCGCCCGACTGCGACGGCAGCGCCTCGAACAGGTGATCCGCGAGGAAGGCCCCTCCGCCCATCTCGACAAGCGGGGGACCCCGACGATGGGGGGGCTGTTGATCCTCGTCTCGGTGATCGTCCCCACCCTGCTCTGGGCGAACCTCGCCAGCGGCCGGGTCTGGATCATGATCGGCGTCACCTTCGGCCTCGGCATGCTCGGCTTCCTGGACGACTACCTGCGGGTCGTGCGGCGGGTGCGCAAGGGGCTGCTCGGCCGGTACAAGATCGTGGGACAGGTCCTGATCGGGGCCGGCGTCGGGATCTTCCTGATCCTCACCGAGGCGTACGGGTCGATGACCACGCAGACGACCATCCCGTTCCTGAAGGATCGTTTCCTCGAGCTCGGCCTGCTCTACGTGCCGTTCGTCGTGCTCGTGATCACCGCCAGCTCGAACGCGGTGAACCTCGCCGACGGGCTCGACGGCCTGGCGATCGGGATGGTGATCCCGCCGGCGATCGCCTTCGGCGGGATCGCCTATCTGAGCGGGAACGCGATCTTCGCCCGGTACCTGAACATCCCCTACATCGAGGGATGCGGCGAGCTGGCCGTCTACACCGGTGCGCTGTTCGGGGCGTGCCTGGGATTCCTCTGGTTCAACGCGCATCCCGCAGAGGTCTTCATGGGGGACACCGGTTCGCTGGCGCTCGGCGGATCGCTCGGCGCTCTCGCGATCCTGGTGAAGCGGGAGCTCCTGCTGGTCATCGTCGGCGGGCTGTTCGTCCTCGAGGTCCTGAGCGTCGTCATCCAGGTCCTGAGCGTTCGGTGGACCGGCCGGAGGGTGTTCCGGATGGCGCCGTTGCATCACCACTTCGAGCTGAGCGGTTGGGAGGAGACGAGGGTGGTCGTCCGGTTCTGGATCGTCTCGATCCTCCTTGCGCTGGTCACGCTCTCGACGTTGAAGCTGCAATGAGGACCGCGGGCGGCATCCGAGAAGGGGAACGGATCGCCGTGGTCGGGATGGCCCGGTCGGGGTTCGGCGCGGTCCGTCTCGCGCTGCGCGAGAACGCGCGGCCGATCGGCCTCGATCTCCGCCGGCCGGGGGAGCGGGACGAGCAGATCCGCGCCCTGGAGTCCCGAGGCGCCCGCTTCGTCTGGGGGCCCCATCCGATCGATCTCCTCGATGAGGTCGACCGGGTCGTGAAGAGCCCCGGCGTTCCGAGCACGATCCCGTTCCTCGTCGCCGCGCGCGAACGGGGCCTGGCGATCGTCAGCGAGGTCGAGCTCGCCGCCTCGGTGGCCGAACGGCCGATCCTGGCGATCACGGGGACGAACGGCAAGTCGACGACGACCGCCTGGGCCGCCGACATGGTCCGGCGCGGGGGGCGGGCCGCCGAGCCGGTCGGCAACATCGGGCGCTCGCTCTCCGAGGGGGTTCTCGACGCGCCGCCCGAGGCGATCCTCGTCGCCGAGATCTCCAGCTTCCAGCTCGAGGAGATCGAGACGTTCCACCCCGCCGGCGCCGCGCTTCTCAACCTGACGCCGGATCACCTCGACCGCCATGCCGATCTCTCCGCCTACCGCGAGGCGAAGATGCGGATCTTTTCGAATCAGAGGGAGGCGGACCACGCCGTTCTCGGCGAGGACGAGGATCTCGCCGAGGAGGTGCGCCGCCGGTTTCGCCCGCGGATTTTCCGCTTCCGGCTCGCCGATCGCGGGGAGGAGGGATCGGTTCTCCGAGACGGGCGCGTGCTTCTCCGGATCGGATCGACCGAGCGGACGCTCTGCAGCGACGCCGAGGTCGCCCTTCCGGGGCGCCACAACCGGGAGAACGCGCTGGCCGCGCTCGCCCTCGTCGCGCCTCTGGGGCTTGCCGAGGAGGGGCTCGTCGAATCGCTGCGACGGTTCCCCGGGCTTCCCCACCGGCTCGAGCGGATCGAAACGATCGAATCGGTCGACTACGTCAACGACTCGAAGGCGACGAACGTCGACTCCCTGGTGATCGCGCTCGCCGCGTTCGACGCTCGCTTGATCCTCCTCGCGGGAGGGCGCGGCAAGGGTCAGGACTTCGCGGCGGCGCGCGAGCCGGTGCGGGCGCACTGCCGCCGCGTCGGCCTCTTCGGCGAAGCGGCCGAGACGATCCGCTCCGCCTGGGGGGCGGACCGTTGCGAGCGTTTCCCCGATCTGGAGGAGGCGTTTCTCTGGGCTCGCGCGACGGCCCGACCCGGGGAGATCGTGCTGCTCTCCCCCGCCTGCGCCAGCTTCGACCAGTTTCGCGACTTCGAGGAACGCGGCGACCGGTTCCGGCGGCTCGTCCGCGACGCCGCCGAAGGAAAGGAGCGACGATGAAGACGCCGGCGCTGTTCCGCCCCCGGCCGGAACGGACGATCCTGATCGCCCTGCTGCTGCTGTGCGGCTTCGGCCTGGTGATGGTCTACTCCTCCAGCGCCGTCCTGGGGATCGCGGAGCGGGGATCCTCCGCGCATTTCTTCGAGCAGCACCTGATCAAGCTGCTCGGCGGGTTGGTGATCCTCGTCTGCTTCTGGAAGCTCGACTACCACCACCTCGACGGGAGGATCGCCCGGTGGGGTCTGGTCCCCGTCTTCGCGGCTCTCGGGATCCTCGCCGTCCAGCACTTCGCCACCGATGAGGTCTGCCGGTGGTTCCGGATCGGGGGGATCACGATCCAGCCGTCTGAGTTCGCGCGGATCGCGCTGGTCGTCTTCCTCGCCTCCGCCATCGGTCGCGGGGCTCCCTCCCGGCGCCGGCCGGGGTGGATCGTCGTGCCGGTCCTGGTGGTCCTCGCGATGGCCGGCCTGGTGATCTGCCAGCCGAACCTGTCGGTCGCGATCGTGATCCTCGGTCTCGGGTTCGCCCTGCTCTACCTCGCCGGCATGCCGATCCGCTGGCTCCTCGCCGGATCGGGAATCGGAATGCTCCTCGCGGGGATCGGTCTCCAGGCGTACCAGGGCGGGCGGCTCGCCGCGTTCTGGCGTCTGCTCACCGGCGGGGACGCGGGATACCAGCTCCAGCAGAGCATCACCGCCGTCGGCAGCGGCGGCGTGATCGGACCGGGGCCGGGGAGCGGCCTGCAGAAGTACTTTTTCTTGCCCTTTCCGCACACCGACTTCATCCTCGGCATCGTGGGGGAAGAGACGGGTCTTCTCG
>WJJW01000385.1 GCA_014729455.1 Candidatus Eiseniibacteriota bacterium | reverse complement strand
GTGATGTTCACTGAAATACGAGGGGGGTGCGCCGCACCCCCGAGTCGCCAATCCACTTCCGGCAGAGGAGATAGAAATGAACGGACCCTCGATGCTCGAGCCGCGCAACGTAGGCCCCGAGACGGACATGCTCTCCGCGCTTCTTCCGGTTCCCGGTTTCGGCGTTCTTCCGGTCAACGCGTTCCTCGTGCGGGCCGCTCAGCCGATGCTCATCGATACCGGACTGGCCGGCCTCCGGAGCGACTTCCTCGATCGACTCCGATCGACGATCGATCCGCGGGATCTCCGCTGGATCTGGATCACGCACACCGATCCCGACCATCTCGGAAACCTGGCGGCGGTCCTCGAAGAGGCGCCGCAGGCGCGCGTCGTCACCACCTATCTGGGAATGGGGAAGATGGGGCTGCACGGTCTGCCCCTCGATCGCGTCTATCTGCTCAATCCCGGGCAGAGCCTGGATCTGGGCGACCGGCGGATCACGGCGGTCCGCCCGCCGACGTTCGATGCGCCCGAGACGACCGGGCCGTTCGACAAGAAGACCGGCACGTTGTTCAGTGCCGACTGCTTCGGAGCCCTGCTCGCCGCCCCGGCCGAGAGCGCGAACGATCTCGCGCCAGATACCCTGCGCGACGGCCTCGTGACCTGGACGACGGTCGACGCTCCGTGGTTGCACCAGGTCGACGAGCGCCTCTTCACGGAGACCCTGGCGGAGGTCCGCTCCCTGGATCCGAAGCTGGTTCTGAGCAGCCACCTGCCACCCGCGGCCGGGATGACCGAGACCCTGATCGCTCACCTCGCCTCCGCCCGAACGGCCGGACCCTTCGTCGGACCGGATCAGGCGGCGATCGAGCGGATGATGACGGGCGTGGAAGCGTGAGAGGAGGAGATCCGGGCATTCGATGAACCGCACCACGGCCGGGCGCTCGATCGCGCGTTCGACGAAACGGAGCCGACAGTCGAGACGACGGTCAGCGAAGGGGATCGGGTTGCCGTCCGTTTCCAGGTCCACGGACTCCATCGAGGGGAGTATCTGGGGATCGCGGCGACCGCACGCCGGGTCGAGTTCATGGGGATGACCCTCTACCGGCTCTCCGGGGGACGGATCGCCGGCAGTTCGTTCCCGCCTTCGGCGGCCGCCATCATCCCCTCCGTCCGGGGAACGTCGGTGCTTAATGTGCGGGACCGCGGAGAATCCGTGCGGGGAAGAGGATGATCGCGCGCAGCAGGGCGAGGACGCCGGAGACGGCGATTCCGAGAAGGCGGAACGGGATCAGCAGCAGCCAGACGATCGGATAGAGCAGCAACGAGAGCAGAGCCAGGGGCCAGCAGACCACCAGCAGGATCAACCAGATCAGGAACGCGGCCATCTCGCTCCTCCCTCAGCGCGAGAGATCGAGCATCCGCCGGATCGGGACGAGCGCCCGCTCGGCGATCTCCGGCTCGACCGTCACCTCCGGGATCCCGTCCCGGAGACAGAGGTAGAGCTTCTCGATCGTGTTCTTGCGCATGTACGGACACTCGTTGCACGCGCACGTCGAGTCCGACGGCGCGGGGAGGTACCGCTTCTCGGGCGCCCGCTTCCGCATCTGGTGGATGATCCCCGGCTCGGTCGCCACGATGTAGCTCTCCGCGTCGTCCTCCTCCACGAAGCGGAGCAGGGAGCTCGTCGACCCGACGTGGTCGGCGTGCCGGAGCACCGCCTCGACGCATTCCGGGTGGGCGATGATCTTCGCGTCGGGATGATGCAGCCGGAGCTGGACGATCTTCTTCTCGGAGAACAGCTCGTGCACCTCGCAGGATCCCGGCCAGAGGACCATGTCGCGTCCGGTCTTCCGGATCAGATAGCGCCCGAGGTGCTGGTCCGGGGCGAAGACGATCCCCTTCTCCTCGGGAACCGAACGGACGATCTTCTCCGCGTTCGAGGAGGTGCAGATCAGGTCGCTCATCGCCTTCACCGCCGCCGAGCAATTGATGTAGCTGATCACGACGTGGTCCGGGTACCGCTCCAGGAACCGCGAGAAGAGTTCCGGCGGACAGCCGTCCGCCAGGGAGCAGCCCGCCTCCAGATCGGGGACGACGACCGGTTTGTCCGGATTGAGGATCTTCGCCGTCTCGGCCATGAAGTGGACCCCGGAGAAGGCGATCATCTCCGCGTCGGTCCGGGCGGCCGCCTGCGCGAGGGCGAGACTGTCCCCGACGTGATCGGCGATGTCCTGGATCTCCCCCTCCTGGTAGAAGTGGGCCAGGATCACCGCCTTCTTCTCCTGCCGAAGGCGCTCGATTTCCGCGAAGAGGTCCAGCCCGACGTCGATCGATCCGTGCATCTCGCTCCTTCCCCGTGCGGTGCCGGCGATCGACGAAGCCGGCCGCCGCGCCGCACGACCTTCCAGTCTAACACGCCGCCGCCGGTCGAACGCGGGATCGGCGGTGCCGCTCCGGATCTGTTATCCTGCGAGGCGGATCGAGGGGGATGGGATGATCGATGTCGAGAATCTGAGCAAGAGCTTCGGCGCGACGCGCGCGGTGGACGGGATCTCCTTCCAGGTGCAGCCGGGGGAGATCTACGGCCTGCTCGGCCCGAACGGGGCGGGAAAGACGACCACGATTTCCTGCATCACCGGCCTGCTGAAGCCGAGCGCCGGCCGCGCGGTCGTCGACGGCGTCGACGTCGGCAGCGACCCGATCCGGGCACGGCGATCGCTGGGGGTCGTCCCGCAGGAGACGGCCATCTACGACACGCTCTCCGCACGGGAAAACCTGAGCTACTTCGCCTCCCTGCACGGGATCTCCGGAGAGGAGAAGCGGCGGCGCGTCGACGAGGCGCTCGACCGGGTCGGCCTCGCGTCGAACGCCAAGCAGGCGAGCAAGAAATTCTCCGGCGGGATGAAGCGCCGGCTGAATCTCGCGATCGGTCTGGTGAGCCGGCCGAAGGCCCTCCTGCTCGATGAGCCGACCGTCGGGATCGATCCCCAGGCGCGGATCCATATCCTCGACGTGGTCCGCGAGGTGCAGAAGGAAGGAACCGCGGTCCTCTATACCACGCACTACCTCGAGGAGGCCGAGACGCTCTGCGATCGGGTGGGGATCATGGACCACGGCCGGATCCTGGCGGAGGGGACGATCTCCGAGCTGCGTGCCCGCGTCGGCGAGGGGACGGTGCTGACGCTGAAAGGACGGTTCAACCCCGAGCAGATCCAGGACGCGATCCGCGCGGAGAGCGACGCGCGGATCGTCTCGCTCGAGGAGAATCTCGCGATGGTCGCCACCTCGGGAGAGGCGGCCGGCGCCAGCGAGCTGCTCTCGCGGCTTCTCCGGGCCGACCTGGACGTGGCCGAGATCGCGATGAAGGAGCCGAGCCTCGAGAACCTCTTCATCAAGCTGACCGGACGGGAGCTGCGCGACTAGATGCGGTTCGGCGGGGCGCTGCTGGCGGTTCTGCGCAAGGACCTCTTGCGAAAGCTCCGCGCGCCGCTCGCGGCGGTCGTGATGATCCTCTTCCCGGTCGTCTTCTCGCTGTTGATCGGACTCGTCTTCGGGGGAGGCGACCTGACGCCGATCCGCATCGCGTTGGTCGACGACGACGGCGGGATCGTCGGCCGCCTGATCCGCTCGAGCTTCTCCCAGGAGATGATCCCCTTGCGGTTCGACGTGCAGCAGGTCGACTCGCTCTCCGCGATCCGCAAGATCGAATCGAACGAAGTCTCGGCCGTGATCCGGATCCCACCGGAGTTCACCGACAGCTTGCTCGCCGGGGAAACCGTCGCGCTGGAAGTGATCAAGAATCCCGCGGAGTCGATCAAGCCGCAGATCGTCGAGCACTTCGCCTCGGTCCTCGCGCGCCTCGGTTCTTCGGGGATGCATCTGCTGGGGGATCCGATCGCCGAGATCCGCGCGACGGCGACCGGAGATGCGCCGCCGAGCGACGCGTTCATCAGCGATCTCTCCGTCGGGATCAACCGCCGCATGGAAGGGATCGGGCGCTACGCGTTCCCGCCCGCGATCGAACTGGAGAAGCCCGAGGTCGAGGACGAGGCGCAGGGAGAGAGCATGGGCGCGTTCGACGTCGCCGCGTTCGTTCTTCCCGGCATGGCGGTCTTCGCGCTGCTGATGCTCGCCCTCGTCAGCATGACCGACGTGCAGCGCGAAGACGCCCACCGGACCCTCGCGCGCCAGATGATCGCCCCGGTCCCGGCCGGGGCCGTCGTTCTCGGCAAGGTCGGGGCGACCGCTGTCGTCTCGCTCCTCAGCATCCTGATCCTCGGGATCATCGCGGCGATCTGGATCCCGGGCCGGATCTCGTGGCTCGGTTTCCTGCTGCACTCGATCGCCCTGGCGCTCTGCGCGACCGGGTTCGCGGCTTTGATCCAGTCGCTCTCACGGTCGGAGAAGACCGGCTCGGCGATCGGCAGCATCCTCGTCATGGTGATGGCGATGGTCGGGGGATCGTGGGTGCCGGTGAACATGCTGCCCGAGTTCGTCCGCAAGATCGCCCCGTTCACGCTCACCTACTGGGGAGGCGAGGGGTATCGCGACCTGCTGATGGAGTCGGCCGGCGTCGCCGACCTGGTGCCGCACGTCGCGATCCTTCTCGTTCTCGGCGTCCTCTTCAGCGGGACCGCGATCCTGAGATTCCAGCGCCGCTACGCGGGGGGTGGCTAGGCGATGCGCGCCGTCCTGACCATCGCCGGCGTGCTCCTGCGCGGAGAGCTGCGCGACAAGGCGTCCCTCTTCTGGATGTTGATCATGCCGGTCGCGTTCATCGGCCTCTTCGGGCAGATGTTCCGCTACGAAGGCGGCGACTGGACCCTCGGGCTCACCGTGATCGATCGCGACGAGAGGGTCCTCGCCGACCGGTTCGTCGACCTCCTCGCGCACGAGGATCTCGCCATCGAGCGGATCGGGGCCGCGGTCGCGGACACGGGACTGGTGACCGGACGGCATCTGACGATTCCCGCCGGATTCTCCGACAGCCTCGCCGGATCCGGGCGGGTCGGACTGCCGTTCGTCCAGCGCGGGGACCGGTGGAGCAACGCCGACTTCGCCGTCGAGGTCCACCTGTACCAGGCGATCGCGCGGATGCTGACCGTTCTGGCGGCGGTCGACACGGCGGACGGAACGGTTCTACCGCTCGAGGATCCGGACTTCCACGCGCGGCTCGAGGAGGAGATCGATCGGCCGGATGCGATCCGGGCCGAAGTGCGGACCGCCGGCCGCGGCCGGACGGTGCCGACCGGCTTCTCCGGGAGCGCGCAATCGATGCTGGTCCTCTTCCTGTTGATGAACACGACGATCACCGGTGCGGTGATCCTCACCCAGGAGCGGCAAGGGCGTCTCCTGCTCCGGCTCGCGACCCTGCCGGTCGGCTTCGGGCGGCTCCTGACCGGCAAGATCCTCGGCCTGGTGGGGATCGCGGTCGTCCAGGCGTCGCTTCTGGTTCTCGTCGGGTGGCTCGTGTTCGGGGTCTGGTGGGGGCCCGATCCGCTCGCGCTGGGGGCCCTGATTCTCGCCCTCGGGCTCGCTTCCGCGGCGATCGGGATCTTCCTAGGCGGCGTGCTGCGGACTCCC
>WJJW01000384.1 GCA_014729455.1 Candidatus Eiseniibacteriota bacterium | reverse complement strand
CCACCAGGTTGTCGTACGACTGCTCGAAGAAGGTCGTCCCGTCGTGCGGGCCCATCATGGTGCCCTGGCTCTGATTGACCACGAGCGGCTTCCCGAGCGCGTTCGCCTTGTTGATCATGTAGTTCAGGCCGTCGATCGAGCCGACGGTCGTCTGGGATCCCCACCAGGGGCTCCCGCCGCCGTAGCAGAATAGATCGCAGTACCCGTTGCGCACATGGATGATGTCCGCCTCCCACGCGACGCCCCGGTAGGTGTTCTGCGGCAGAGAGGAGCCGTCGCCGACCGCGATCCCGGCGACGTGCGAGCCGTGCCCGCCGTCGTTGACGAACTGGCTCGCCTGTCCGGCGTCGATCATCGCCTTCGTGTACTCGTAGCCGTAGTCGAAGCCGGACGGGGCGTTGCCGTCGCGGTAGTGGTCCCAGATGTAGAGGACTCGGCTGCCGCCGGCGTTCTTGAAATCCTCGTGGGTGATGTCGATCCCGTCGTCGAGCATCCCGTAGATCACCCCGGAGCCGGAGTAGCCGCTCGGAGCGCCCTGATTCACCAGATTCGCGCGGATCTCGGGAACGGAGACGTCGAGGCTCGGCACCATCCGGTACGACGCCTCGATCCCGAGAACACCGGGATCCGCGGCGACGCGCCCGAGATCCTCCGCGGCGATCCGGGCGGTGACGAACTCTCCGATCCGCGACTGGGGCGCCGCGCCCAGCGACGCCAGCGCGGCATCGTCGAGCGAGGTCCGGATGATACAGGGGAAGACCGGCGCCTCGGGCGACTCGCCGAGGATCACGATCTTCCGGGCGGCCTGCTTCAGCGAGCCGGACATCGTCGTCGGGGTAGAGAGCGCGAGGAGGAGGTTCGGGTCGATCTTGCCCGCCGCCTCCGGCGCGATCGGAATCGGTCGCGAAAGGTATTTGCCGGCTTCGCTCGGTCCTCCCTCCTCGGCCCGGAGCGGGGCGGGGGGCAGCGCGAGGAGTCCCAGCAAGACCACCGCGGTCGTGAGCAGCTTCTTCATCTTTCTCTCCCTCTCGAACCAGATCCGATCGGTCTGCTTCGATCCCTTCGGGTCCCTAGCCCGCCAGATCGACGGACACCTTCTGCAAGAACGCGAGCACGGCCGATTCGAACGTCGTGTAGGTCGTGCCGTCCACGACCCATGTTCCGGAATCGCCCTGTTCGATCCCGCTGTCGACCGCCTCGTCGGCGGCGGCGAGCGCGCCCGTCCAGTTGCCTTGGCCGGCCAGCGCGAACGCCTCGATCAGATGGAGATCCTCGACCGTGAAGCTCTCCCGATGCTCGAAGATGAACTGCGGCGCCGCCTGCCGGGCGGCCTGCGCGTCGGCGATCGCCGAGGAGAGGTTCTGCCCGTCCGCGCCGAGATGGGCGGCGGCTCTCCCGGCCCGGACCTCGGCGCCGGTTTCGTTCCGCTCGATCGCCCCATCGAAACTGGCCACCGCGGCGCGGTGGGCCGAGGGGCTCGCGGCCAGACCGGTCCGGGACCATCCCTGCCCGACGTAGGCCGGTCCGTAGGCGGCCTCCTGATCGATCGCGGCGTCGAAGTCGTCCCGGGCGCCGGTCAGGTTCCCCTGCTCGAACTTCTCCCACCCGCTCTCGGTCAGCTCCTCGGCGGTCTGGGTCGGCGGAGTCGGGCCGTTGCCGTTGTCTCCGCCGCACCCGGCGACCAGGAGGAACGCACCGAGCCACAACCCGAGTGTAACGAAGCGCCGCCCCCCGACGAAGGAGAGGACGCCGCCGGCCGGATCCTGATTCGCTCGCTTCATGAGGTCTCCTCTTGCTCCTTTCGCCGCGCGCTGCCCCCGCCCTCAGAACGTGAGCGTGGTCTGGACGCTCCCCTCTTCCCCCGAACCGTTCGTCCCGGTCGCCGAGATCAGGATCTCGTCGAGCGACTCGGAGACGTGGACCGTGCCGCGGTGGATCTCGTGGACCGGATCGGTCTCCTCCATCGCCACCGGCGTCCCGCCGGCGGACACCGCGAGCGATGCGAGGTTCTGGTCCGCGGCGACGAAGACCTGGAGATTCCGGAGCCTGCCCGGATTCCGCAGCACGAAGATCTCGAGCGTCGGGGCCGCTCCGCCGATCGCGATCTCGCCGGCTTCCTCGGTCACCGGCAACGGGTCCCCTGCCGGATCCGAGAGGATCGTCGCCGTCGGCGTCAGCGGAGTGCTGCTGCCGTCGGCGCCGATCAGGCTGAAGGTGAGGTCGGCGAGCGGGCCGCTGCCCGCCGGCAGGGTCGTTGCATCCGCATAGTAGAGGATCACCCGGACCTTGTTGCCGCCGACCACCGACGCGGAGTAGCTCATCCCCGTCCCCCGACCGGTCGCTTCCCCGCTGACGTAGCTCACCACCGCCGGGTCGAACTGGACGTCGGTCTGGACCCCCTTGACCACGTCCTCGTTCTCGAGGTTCAGCGGGACCGAGGCCTGGCCTCCCATCTGCCCGGTCGCCTCCCCCATCGAGAGGACGTTGCCTTCGGGCGGGTCCGGATCGGTGATCGTCACCGCCGCCTCATCGAACTCCGACGGATCCGCGACGCTCGTCGCCCGCACCGTCGCCGCCGGCGGGGACGGCAGGGTCGCCGGGGCGGTGTAGAGACCGCTCCCCGAGATCGAGCCGTACGTCGCTCCCTCCACGACCGACCAGGTCACTCCCGTGTTCGTCGTCCCGGTCACGGTCGCCGTGAACTGCTGGGTCATCCCTACCTGGACGGTCGCCGCCGCCGGGCTGACCGTCACCTCGATCTCCGTCCCCCCGCCGCAGGTGACCGATCCGGGTTCGTTGGTCACCCCGAGCGGATCCCCGCTCGGGTCGGACAGAATCGTGTTGGTCGGGGTGAGAACACTGCTGTCGGGGCTCTCCAGGCACTCGAACGTCAGATTGGCGATGGCGCCGCTTCCCGCCGGCAAGGTCGACGCGTCGGCGTAGTACAGGACCACCCGGACCGCGTTGCCGCCGACCACCGACGCCGAGAAGCTCATCCCCGCCCCCCGACCGGTCGCCTCCCCGCTGACGTAGCTCACCACCGCCGGGTCGAACTGGACGTCGGTCTGGACCCCCTTGACCGCTTCCTCGTTCTCGAGGCGCAGCGGGATCGCCGCCGGGACCGTGCCGGTCCCCACCGACAGCACGTTGTCGCCCGGCGGCGAGTCGGTGATCGTCACCGTCGCGTCGGCGTGCTCCGTCGGGTCCGCGTCGCTCGTCGCCCGCACCGTCGCCGTCGGCGGGGTCGGCAGCGTGGCAGGCGCCGTGTACAGCCCGCTCGCCGACACGCTCCCGTGCGTCGCCCCTTCGACGACCGACCACGTCACGCCGGTGTTCGT
>WJJW01000383.1 GCA_014729455.1 Candidatus Eiseniibacteriota bacterium | reverse complement strand
GGTGAAGCCGGCCCGCGCGCTTCCGTTCCGCGATGCGGGGCGGGAGGACCGGCTCCTCTCCCGACTCCGGCAGCTCGCCGGTGAACGCCGTCTCGATCCCCACGAGATCGAACGTCTGTTCCGGGTCATCCTCGAGATGTCGGTCGCCCGGCAACGCAACCACGTCCGCACGCGGGACGAGACTCCGTTGCGGGTCGCCTACCAGGGCGTGGAGGGATCGTACAGCCACCTGACCGCGCAGCGGCGGTACGCGGGCAGATCCGGAGGAGTCCTGCTGATCGGCTGCGAGACCTTTCAGGAGGTCGCCACGAAGACCGAGAGCGGCGAGACCGACTACGGGCTGCTCCCGATCGAGAACACGACCGCCGGCAGCATCAACGAGACCTACGAGATCCTCTCCGAAGGGAGGCTGAAGATCGTCGGGGAGGCGATCTCCCAGGTCGTCCATTGCCTCCTGGGTCTGCCGGGCGCGACCTGCGAGTCGCGGCGGACGATCCTCTCGCACCCGCAGGCGCTGCGCCAGTGTCGCGCCGCGCTCGATCGGATTCCCCACGCCTCGGCGATCGCCGAGGGGGACACGGCCGGCGCGGCCCGCAAGGTGCGCGAGACCGGCGATCCGACCGTCGGCGCGATCGCCGGCGAAGAGGCGGCGCGGCTGTACGGTCTCGAGATCCTGCTGCACGGGATCAACACCGAAGCGCAGAACATCACGCGGTTCGTGGAGATCGCCCGCGAGAGCGAGGTCTGCCCCGCCGGGACGCCGGTGAAGAGCTCGATGATCCTGACGCTTCCCCACCGGCCGGGGGCGCTCTACGAGACGCTCGCGGTGTTCGGCGCCCGGCGGATCAACCTCGCGAAGCTGGAGTCGAGGCCGATCCCCGGGCGCGCGTTCGAATATCGCTTCTATCTGGACGTCGAAGGGCACGCGGCCGTGCCGCCGCTCGCTCCCGCGCTGTCCGAGCTCGAGGCGCAGGGAACCACGATCGTGCGTCTCGGATCGTATCCCGCGGCCGTCTGAGCCCGGTCCCCTTCGCGTCCTGGCCTGTCAGTTGTTCAGGCCGGGATGCGAGAAGACGTAGTCGGTCCCGTTCGTGCCGGTCGCCTGGGAATGGCAGCCGGTGCAGGCGCCGCCCATCACCTCCGCGCCGGTCCCGCGCGCCGACAAGGTCTGCGTGTTCGGGTCCAGGACGAACCACTCCCAGTCGCCGTGGGCGGGATCGAAGCCGCCGCCCCGTTTGACCATCGCGGTCCAGCCTCCCGCGTCCGGGTAGATCCGCTCGCCTCCCATGCCGCGGGTCGAGACCACCTTGAGGATCGTCGTTCCGACCGGGAACCGGCCGTCCTCGGCGCGGCCGGCGTCCTGCCACCGGAAGACCTCGCGATCGAAGTCGCCGGTCACCCCGTGCGCCTGCCCGAGGAACGGGTCGGGGCCGTACGCGCTGTCCACGCGCGCCCAGGAATCGAGCCCATCGGCGAACGTGGTCCACTCCTCTCCGGACGGGATCGCGTATTCGGCCGGGTGGGCGAAGACGAGGTCGGTCCCGTCCGAACCGGTCGCGCCGGTGTGGCAGTCGTTGCAAGCTCCGCCCATCAGGCCCGCGCCGCGATCGAGGATCTCATCCCCCTGGGGCGAGAGCAGGAACCACTCCCAGCCGCCGTGTTCCTCGTTGAAGTCGCCGCCGCGCTTGGCCATGCCGACCACGTTGCCGTCGGTGAAGTCGGGGTTCCCCTGCGCGTCGAACCCGTAGGTCTCCTTGACGAGGATCGTCCCCATGGGATACTCCGCCTGCTTCGCCGGATCCTCGTCATTGTTCTTGTAGACCGTCCGGGCGAAGAGGGGGCTGTTTCCGGCATGCGCCGGCCCGAGAAGGTCCTCGTTCGTCGGATGCGTCGTCGCATCGATCCGGTCCCAGGTCTTGTAGGTGCGAAAATCGTCGACCTGCGCCACGAACTCCTGTTCGTCGATCGGTCCGGTCGGATCGTCGTCGTCGCTGCAGCCGCCCCCTACCGCGACCAGGGCCGCCAGGGCGGCGATCGCGATCCGGGACGCCCGCATCGGCTTCTCTTGCATCGAGTTCCTCCTTCCAAGGCGCTCGGCCCGCCTCCAGAGATCCTTCCCCCGGGCGAGACCAACACTTGCGGACAACGGATAGGATACGAAGCGTCGGCGGACTTGTGACCCGCCCGACTGGACCCGGTCCCCGACGGGTCGTATCCTCCGTTCCGGATCCGGGCGCGCGGACGCGTTCGAGGAGGCCGGAATCGTGATGAGGAAGACACGCAGGGAGTCGATCGGAGACGCCTTCCCGGCGCTGCGCCGGGAGCGGGATCTGCTTCTGAAGACCCTCGAGGCGTTCCGGGAAGAGGACCTGGGCTTTCATCCGCCGGCCCCGGCGGGGGTCGAGATGCTCGACGTCCGGCAGATCTTTCTCCACGTGGCCGACGCCGACCGGCGTCTCCTGAGCGAAGGGATCCGCGGGCGAGGCACGATCGACGCCGGATTCGTCTGCGACGAGTCGGTCGCGCGGATCGCGTCGCTCGGCGGCGGTGATCTGGACCGATCCGGCCTGCGCACCCGGCTGGAGGAAGCGTGGAAAGGGATCGAAGGGATGCTCTCCTGGCCGGCCGCCGCGCTCCTTCGCCGCGGGATCGAGGACCGCGAAACGCTGCTCGGTCTTCTCGGTTTCGCATTGATCCACCGCGCCCAGCACCGCGGACAGCTCTGGGCGTACCTGGAGATGCTGGGGCGGGAGCTTCCTCGGGACGGATAGCCGCGACCACCGGAGACAACGACTGCAGGGAGGAGCCGACGTGGGACGGATCGACGTTCGCGTGCTGGATCGATCGTTCACCTTCGAGTGGGGCCGGCTCGCCGAGCAGGCGGGTGGCGCCGTGCTCGTTCGGGAAGGCGGCACGGTCCTTCTCGTCACCGCCTGCGCCGCCCCCGAGCCCCGCGAAGGGATCGGGTTCTTCCCGCTCACGGTCGACTACCGGGAGCGGTTCTCGGCCGTCGGGCGGTTTCCCGGCGGCTACCGGAAGCGGGAAGGAGCGGCCACGATCCACGAGGTTCTGACCAGTCGGCTGATCGACCGGTCGATCCGTCCCCTGTTCCCGAGCGGGTTCCGGGCCGAGACGCAGGTGCTCGCCACCGTGCTCTCCTACGAACCGGACGGAGATCCGGCCGTTCTGGGGATCCTCGGAGCGGCGGCCGCGCTGGAGCTGTCGGACCTTCCGTTCGATGGACCGGTCGCCGGGATCCGGATCGGTCGCAGTCCCGAGGGGGCTCCGATCGCGTACCCGCGCGCGGCCGACGTCGAGGCGGGCGCTGTCGATCTCGTGGCGACGGTCGGCCGCAACGGTCTGGTGATGGTGGAGGGATCCGCCCGCGAAGCCTCGGAGGAGGCGATGGTCGAGGCGCTCTCGGTTGCGCAGGAGCAGGCGGTTCCGCTGGTGGAGGCGATCGGATCGCTGCGCCGGGAAGGGCGCGCGAAGCGGCCGCTGCCCGAGGAGCGGACCGACGCCGAGC
>WJJW01000382.1 GCA_014729455.1 Candidatus Eiseniibacteriota bacterium | reverse complement strand
CGGCACGCCGAACGGCAAGACCACCTTCGCCCTGCTGAACCTGCGCGGGGACCGCGTCGACCGCTCCCTCCAATTCGCCGAAACGGTCGAGAACCGGATCCGGGCGGATTACTACGTCCTGGCGGGCGATTACCCGGACACGGTGCTCCGCCGCTTCGAGAAGCAGGTCCCCCGGGACCGCCTCATCCCGGTCGGGCGGACGGAGCCGAACACGATCTTCGACCGGATCGCCTCGCTCAGCGATGCCGACGCGCGGGTCGGTGGAATCGGCAACATCGGCGGCCTCGGACATGAGATCCTCGCCTACGTTTCTCGGGGGAAGGGGGCGGCATAGTGGTGCAGGGAAACACAGAAGGAAACGCAGGATGCTGATCGCAGAAGCGATCGGACTCGGGCTGGTCGCAAGCCTGTTCTTCACCGAGGCGGTCGGTTTCGCGGCCGGCGGCTTCGTCGTGCCCGGCTACATCGCCCTCTACCTCGACCGGCCGCTGCAGGTGCTCGGCACCGTGCTCGCCGCGCTCCTCACCTACGGCTGCCTGAAGCTGAGCGGGCGGCTCTTCCTCGTCTACGGGCGCCGGACACTGGTCCTGTCGGTGCTGCTCGGCTTCGTCTTCGGCGCGCTGATCTCGCGGATGTCGACCTTCGCGTTCGCCTCGTTCGAGACCGGCTTCGCCGTGATCGGCTTCATCATCCCCGGCCTGCTCGCCTACTGGATGACCCGGCAGGGGATCGTCCAGACCCTGGCCGCGATGGTGGTCGCCGCGGTGATCGTCCGTCTGGCCCTGATCGTCTTCCATGGAGGTGCACTGCTCGATGCGCCTCTTCTCTAGCGGTACCGCCTGGGGCCGCCGGGCCGACCTGTTCCTCCTCTTCCTCGCTCTCCTCGGGATCGGGCTGCACGCGCTCGCCGAGGCGACCCGGAAGATGAGCCCGCAGCCGCACCTGCAGCAGAAGATGGCCGCCGCGACCCGCACCGTTCGCTGCTTCGAGGCGATCCGGCTGGCGCGGATGGGCACGCCCGCAGCGATGGACGAGGAGAACGACCCGAGCGCGAGCGGACTGATCGGCCAGGAGTTCACGCTGACGACGACCGACCGCGGGGTCCTCGAGGCGAAGCTGACCAGCATCAATCCGAACTTCGCCGCGGTGTTCATCGAGTACTTCTACGAGGCGGGATTGAAACCCGGGGACCCGGTGGCGATCGCGCTGACGGGATCGTTCCCCGCACTGAACATCGCGGTGCTGACGGCGGCCGAGGAGATGGAGCTGCGGGCGATCCCGATCACATCGGTCGGGGCGAGCATGTGGGGGGCCAACGATCCGTACTTCAGCTGGCTCGACATGGAGCGCCTGCTGAACGACAAGGGGCTGTTGCGGACACGGAGCGTCGCCGCCTCGCTGGGTGGCAGCAACGACCGCGGGCGGGGCCTGAGCCCGCGCGGGCGCGGTCTGCTGGAACAGGCCATCGAGCGCAACGAGATCCGCTACATCGACAAGCCGACGCTCGACGAGTCGATCAAGGAACGGGTCGAGATCTTCAACGCTCACGCGGAGCCGGAGCGGATCAAGGCGTACGTGAACCTCGGCGGCGGCGCGGCCAGCACCGGCACTTCGCAGAACGTCAAGGTGCTGCGGGCGGGCGTGAACGAGAGGATCCGTCCGTACAATTTCACGCTGCGGGGGGCGCTGCACCACTACGGACTGCGTGGGGTGCCGGTCATCCATATCCTGAGGATCCAGACGATCGCCGAGCGGCACGGCTTGCCGGTCTCGCCGGAGTCGGTCCCGCCGGTCGGCGAGGGGGAGATCTTCTACCAGGAATCGTACGATCTGCGGATCACGGTCCCGGCGCTACTCTCCTACCTGGTCCTCTGCTTCGGGGTGCTGCGAGCCCGCCAGCGGGCCGCGCGGACGGCGCGCGAGGCGATGACGCCGCCGGTCGTCGTCTCGGACATGGATCGCAACGCCGTGGGAGAAGGAAGGGGGGGATGATGCGGGGAGGACGGGTAATCGGTTGCCTCGTCGTGATCGCGCTGATGGTCGGCGCCGGCGCGGCCGACGGAGCGTCGAGCCGGATCAAGCCGTCGCAGAGCGCGGGTCCGCTGACGATCATGATCGGCAGCAAGAAGAGCAGCTACCATGTCGCCACGCGCGCGCAGCCGATCGTGTTTCGGGTGAAGGGACCGACGGCGGTGCGGCTCTTGACCCGGTACCTCTACGATCCGGTACCCGACGGCGCAGGCGAGATCACCTACCGGTTGCGCGCCGAGGTCGATGGCATGAGCCTGCTGAAGCAGACCGAGAAGGCGAAGAAGAGCAACGCGGCGCGCTTCGAAGGGGAGTCGACGGGCACGCTCGAGCGAACCATCATGCGGTTGCCCTCCGGAGATCACCGGGTGCGGCTCTACCCCGAGGACGAGGACGCGCGGATCGCCGTGCGCCTGTTCCGCGGGGAAGGGAAGAAGAAGCTGACTTGGGTCAGCTTCGCCCCGACCGAACACGCCGGCGCCCTGCGGTTGCACGCGAGCGACACCGAGGTCACCTACTACCGGTTCGATGAGGAGACCCCCGCCCGGGTAGAGGTGCACGGCTCGATGAGGATGAAGATCATCACGCGCCTCGACTTCGGGACCGCCACGGGTTACACGCAGAGCTACGTCGTGAAGGTCTTCCTCGACGGGAAGGCGTGGAAGACGTTCCCGCTGAAATCGAAGGCGAGCCACGTCTCGACCTACCCGGACATGCCGGAGATCACACCCGGCCGCGGGCGGGTGATCGAGTTCGAGATTCCCGACGGGGAACACGAGGTCACGATCCAGCTCGACGG
Organism: Candidatus Eiseniibacteriota bacterium; assembly: GCA_014729455.1. GTDB lineage: Bacteria > Eisenbacteria > RBG-16-71-46 > CAIMUX01 > VGJL01 > WJJW01. The sequence goes on along the minus strand of WJJW01000382.1, from coordinate 19,395 downwards.
GACGACCGCCGGCGGCGCCGCCCTGCGGATCCGGGTGCCGAAGCGGGAGCTGAAGGTCGGGTAGGAAGGGCGGGCGGGCCGTCGGGCCCGCCCCGTTTCCGTCACTCCAATACGATCAGCGTCTGCGTTGCGGCGGAGGTTCCAATCCTCAGTCGGGCGAAGTAGACGCCCGGCGCGACGCGGATCCCCTGATCATCCCGTCCATCCCAGACCAGCTCGCCAGAGGACACGGGCGGTGAGAAGACCCTCCGGACCCGCCGTCCGGCCGCATCGAAGATCGACAGACGCAGGCTCCCGGGCTCACGCGACCGAAACCGCAGCGTCGTCGCGCCGTTGAACGGATTCGGCACCGCACTGAGCAGGCCTTCGTCCGAACCGCCATACTCGGCCACCCCCGACGGAATGCACGGATTCGGATTGCAGCTCCATGTTCCTTCCTGGATCTCCCCGGCCAAGTAGACGCAGTCGCGCGGGATCACCAGACTGCACAGCTCCTCCCGGCAGCAGGCGGCCGGACGATTCTGCGCGAGATGGGCGACCCAGACGTTGTCGACGTAGAAGGTCCCGTCGTAGTCGGGATCATGCGCGCATCCGAACCCGACTCGACCGATTCCCCTGCTGGGCACGTCATGCGTCTCGTTGTCGACGAGCTGTTGGCCGTCGAAGTAGAGATCGTAAGTCCCTGCGTCCATGTTCACGATCTGCCGAATCGCATGCGTTCTGCCGGTCTCGTAGCCCCAGAAGGTCCCGACCGGCCCTCCGGCGTCCTCGACGTAGATCGATCCATCAGGGGAAAAGTACAGAAAGAGGAAGTTCTCGGCGGATCCACCATGCTCCCGCACGATCATCTGGTAGTCGTCGTACACATCGAACCAGAGCTGCGCCTCGATGAAGAGCAATCCCGAGTACACTTCCGCGCCTCCGAGGAACTCGAACAGGACGCTTCCGGCGGCATAGTCATGCGTGTCCTGGATCTCCAGGCAGGGCGTCGGCATCGGCTCATCCCGTACGGTGGCGGTGATGAAGCTGTCGATCCGCATCGGCTCCCCGATCTCGGCTCCCTCGTCTCCGATCGGAACATCCACGTCCTTGTAGTTGAAGTTGGCGCGCAGGTGATACTGCATCCTCGGGTAGTCCGCCACGAAGAGGTCATCGACATACAGCGCCCCGTCGTAGTCGGCATCGTTGGAGCAACCGAAGAGCAGCGCTCCCACGCCGCGATCGCTCACGCCGTGCTCTCGAGTCGACACGACGGTCTCCCCATCCCATCGGATCGTGTAGAACCCAGCATCCATGTTGTAGATCATCACGATCAGGATGTGCCGATTCGTTTCGTATTCGGCGACCGCGCCCAGGCTTCCGTTCGCGTCGCTGCAGTAGACGGATCCGTTCTCCGAGAACTGCAGAGTCGTGAACGCCCGCGCCGCCGTGCCCTGCTCCCGCACATAGAGGAACGTATTCTCGTACTCGGGGAACCAGAGGTTCGCCGTGACCACGACGGACCCGGTGGTCAGCTCTTCGCCGTCGAGAAACTCGAAGCGGGCCGAACCCGCGTAGTAGTCGTCATCGTCCTGGATCATCAGGAAGGGCGTCGGCATCGGATCGCCCTGGATCCTCGCGACCACCGTCGAGCTGACATCGACCGGCTCGCCGATCTCCGCCCCACCGGTGCCGATCGGCTCGCCAACCAGTTTGATGTCGAAGTTCGCTTCGAGGTAGACCACCGCATTGGCGGCCAGGGGCAGGCAGAAACAAAGAACGAACGCTGCGACCAGACTAAGCGGCCTCATGGCAGGTCCCCCCTCCGCGGCCGTGAGACGGGATCCCAGCGATCCCGCGGATCATCGCCGGGAACGTGGCGCGGGGATTGTAACAGGGAAGCGGCCATCCGGCAATGGCCGCGGGCGAGCCGGCCCTCAGATCTGAACGAGGTACTGGAACTTCAGGAAGATCTGCCGGTCGGTCTCGACCGGATCGCCGGGTTGCTCGAAGCCGAAGTGCTGCTGCGTCCACCCGGCATAGAGGATCGTGAACGGATTGGCGCGGTAGCTGAACAGCGGCTCCACCGACAGCGCATCGTCGAATCGATCGTACTGCACGACCAGCCGGAGAGACGCCTCCCGCGTGAACTGAAGGCTGTTCCGGACGCGCAGCACGTAGCCGTTGAAGATCTCGCTCTTGTCGTCGCGCCGGTAGAGGCTCGAGTGTCCGTACGTGGGCTCGATCACCAGACGCCGGTGCGGCTTCAGCGTCGCCGAGACCTCCACCTGCGTGCCCTTCCCCATCTCCGGCGGGTCGAGAAACCGAGCGATGTGGTTGACATGGGAAACCGTGATCCCGCCGCGGAGCTTCTCCAGGTAGTTGTTGTGCACATTCACCGTCAACCGCCGGATGTCGTTGAAGTCGAGTCCGCGGTACCTCTCGCGGCTCCAGATGTGCATCGCGGTGATCTGGGTCTGCCCGGTCAGCTCAAAGTAGACCTCCGGCTGGATCCACTCGTCCTTCCGCACGCCGCGGGTATTCCAGAGCCGCGCGACGACGACCTGCGGGGTCACCTTCCGGACGATCCTCCGGTTCGGGCGCAGGAACACACCGGTCCAGCCGATGACCTTCCGCTCGTCGTTACGGGTGATGAATCCATTGGCGGCCCGGAAGGTCGGGGATTCCTCCCAGTAGTCGAGGTCGAGCGCCCAGTGCCTGCCGTCCCGTTCCAGGCTTCCGTAGAACGCGTGTCCCCAGTAGGTCTCCCCGTCGAACGCGGTCGTATGCTCGTCCCCATCGAAGCGCTCCGGGCCGACGCCGGACGTCAGCGACGTGTCATCGGGCTCCTCGGTGTGGCTCGCGACGGCCTGCATTTCCAGCCTGAGGTTGCGCCGCAACCGGACCGCTCCATCCACCGAGACCACCGAGCCCGAGCCCCCGTCGTCCCAGCGGCGGTCGGTGGCCAGCGCCCCGAGGTGCGAATCGCTGCCGATCTCCTTTCGATACCGGGCCACGTTGCTCGTGCTCTTTCCGGTCGACAGAAACACGGAGCGCTCCTCGAACGGGAGGATCATCGGGCTGTGTTCGTCCCGGGCGCCGAAGTAGGCGAGACTGCCGCCGCTCATCCGGCCGGTCAGCTTCACGGCTACGGAAGGATCGTTGATCGACCGCGTGTAGACGTTCGTGAACCACGTCTCGAACAGATCGCTCCCCTCCTGGAAGAAGGGACGCCGTTCGGGATAGAAGAGCGCGAAGGGGTTGTTGACATCGATCTGCGCGGCGTCGGACTCGATCTGGCTGTAGTCGGGGTTCGCGGTCGCCTCGATCGAGAGATTCGAGCTCAGGGCGTAGCGCGCGCCCAGGGAGACCTGCACGTCGTGGTCGCTGTCCCCGAGACCCGAGTAGGCGTCGGCGGGATCCCGCAGATCGCTGGTCCGGAAGCCGACGAGCGAGGGAAGCAGCTCCAGACTCGTCCCCGCGCGGACCTCGCGGACTCCCCGGATCGTGCCGAAGTTGCACAGCCAGCACGGTTCGTCGCGGTCCATCGCCGCCCAGGAGTAGCGGCAGCGGTCCGCACGGGGGCGGTTGCGCCAGAAGGTCGCGCGCCACTCCTGTTCCGGCCGGTTCGGGAAGCGGAGGCTCGCGAACGGGACCCGGACCTCCACCTGGTAGCCGGTGTCGGTGATCCTCCCCCGGGACTCCCAGACGATGTCGAAGCCCATGTCCTCCTCGCCGCCGACCGTTCTGAGATCCCCCTGGATTCCCAGGGGATTGACGAACAGCTCGTACGCCCAGACCGACTCCCCGAAGGTATCGAGGATGATCCCGATGTAATCGTCCCCCCAGATCTCGTCTCGGTTGCGGTAGGTGGCGCGCACCTCGGCCGGGTCGTCGTAGGCGAGGAAGGCGAGATAGAGGCTCTTCTCGTCGTAGGTGACCAGCACCTCGGTGTCGACCGGCGGCCGGACGTTGTCGCCCGGATCGGTCTCGGAAAACCCGTCGGCCACCGCGGCGCCCGCCCAGCCGGGATCATCGATCTCCCCGTCGATCTCGATCTCCCCCGCGGCCGGCGAGACGACCAGCTCCGGATGGAATCGCGGCCCGAAGGGACCCGCCTCGGTCGCAGCTCCCGAGGCGGGCAACACCATCAGCGCAATGAGGATACGAAGAAGCAGAGACAACCTCCCGGATGTGCGGACATCTGCCTCTACGACGTACGAACGGCCGAAAATGTTTCAGGAAAAGTCGTGCCGGAGGAGCATCAAACGAAGCTCCGTCATCTCCTCGATCGTGTAGCGGATCCCCTCCCGGCCGAACCCGGACTGCTTTACCCCGCCGTACGGCATGTGATCGACCCGATAGGTCGGCGTCTCGTTGATCGTCACCCCGCCGACCTCCAGATCCCGGAACGCCTGGAACGCATGGTCGAGATCGTGGGTGAACAGCCCCGCCTGCAGCCCGAACTCGGAATCGTTGACCTTGGCCAGCGCCTCCTCGAACGAGTTGAACGTGTCGAACACCCCGACCGGTCCGAACACCTCCTGGCAGGAGATCTTCAACGTCGGATCGACGTTGCGCAGCAGGGTCGGCTCGATGACGTTGTGGTGTCGGCTCCCCCCGCAGAGCAACTCCGCACCGCGCTCCCGCGCCTCGGCGATCCACGCCATCACGCGATCGGTCTCCTCGCTGCTGATCAGCGGCCCGGAGACGGTCGCCTCGTCCTTCGGGTCCCCGTGCGCCACGTTCTCGCGCACGTGCGCGACGAACGCCTCGACGAACCGGTCCTCCTCCCGCTTCGGCGCATAGATCCGCTGGACCGAGATGCAGCTCTGTCCGGCGTATCCGTAGACCGACTTCGCGATCTTCGGGATCACGGGGACCGGGTCGTATCCCTCGTCGAAGATCACCCCGGCGTTGCCGCCCAGCTCCAGGATCACCTTGCGGTGGGCCGCCTTCTGCTTCAACGGCCAGCCGACCAACGGGCTCCCGGTGAACGTCACCAGGCGGATCCGCGGATCGGTCACCATCTCCTCGGCCAACCGGACCGGGCTCGGGACGACGTTCAGCAGTCCCGCCGGAAGCTCCGCCTCCGCCGCCACTTCGGCGAGCAAGAGCGAGGTGAGCGGAGTCTGCGACGCCGGCCGCAGCACGATGCTGCATCCGGACGCGATCGCCGGGCCGACCTTGTGGCAGACGAGATTGAGCGGGAAATTGAACGGCGTGATCGCCAGCACCGGTCCCACCGGGAAGCGGCGGGTGATCCCGACGTGATCGTCGCCGACCGGAACCGAGTCGAGGGGCAGCACCTCGCCTCCGATCCTTCCCGCCTCTTCGCTGGAGCAGCGGATCGTGTGAAGGGCGCGGTCCACCTCGGCGCGGGCGAAGCCGATCGGCTTGCCCGCCTCGCCGCAGATCGTCGCGGCGAACTCCTCGCGCCGGCGCTCCAGGATCTCGGCCATCCGCGCCAGGACCGTCACGCGCCGCGAGGCCGGATCGTTGCGGTGGGCGTGAAACGCCCGCTCCGCCGCCGCCAGCGCCCGCTCGACCTCGGCCTGCCCGGCGCGATGATGGCGGCCGACGAGCGATTGGTCGTAAGGGCTCTTGATCTCGGTCGGCTCCCCGGCCTCGACCCACTCGCCGTCGATGTAGAGTCCGTGCGTCTTGCGCTTCATCGCGCCCCCCTTCCCTCTCCGGTTGCACTCGAACGGCCGGCCTCCTGCTCGAACGGTGCGACGATCTCGAAGACCGTCCCGTTCTCGTCGCTCTGGTAGGAGAGCCGGCCGCCCATCGCCTCGATGGTGAGATTGACGCCGTACACGCCGAGCCCGCTTCCACCCCGCTTGCCGTAGGTGCTGTACGGGTGGGTGAGAATCGCGCGCACCGACGGCGGGATCGGATCGCCGCGATTCGCCACGCGGATCGCGAACCGTTCCCCGCGCGGCTGGATCTCCACCAGTACGGTCTCTCCCCGTGGGGAGGCATGGATCGCGTTCATCACCAGATTGTCGACGCATCGTTCCAGGTGCATCGCGTCGAGTCGCGCGGGCGGAAGCGGCCGATCCGAATCTCCTCGGATCGAGACGGCGATCTCCACGTCCTTGCGACTCGCCAATTCCTCGAGGGAAGCGACGCTCCGGGCGACGAGGTCCTCCAGATCGACCGGCTCCGGATGGAGAGCCAGCTTCCCTCGCTTCATCTTCTCGATGTCGAGGGAGGTTTCCAGGATCTCCTGCATCTTCCGCCCCGAAGCGTCGATCCGCCCGAGGATCTCGACCTGCCTCGCCGCGAGAGGGCCGATGTCCCCGCTTCGCAACACGTCGACGAGGGCGAGGATCGCGGCCAGCGGCGCCTTGAGATCGTGACGGACGATCTCCTGGTAGAGTGTCTTCATTTCCTCGATCCGGAGCTGCTCGCTGCGGTCGATGGTCAATCCGGTGTACCCGAGGACCCGTTCGCCTCTCCAGATCGGCGTCACCGTGAGCAGGACCGGCACCTCCTCGCCGTTGCGCTTGCGGTTGATCAGCTCCCCCTGCCAGCAACCCTTGCGCGGGTCGGTGATGGCCGCCCACATCTCCTCGTAGACGTCGGGAGTCGTGTGCTCGCTGCGGATGATCCGGGTCGTCTCGCCGCGGACTTCATCGAGGCTGTACCCGTACAAGGTGAGCCAGGCGGGGTTCGCATCGACGATCCGGCCGTCGGCATCGGTGATCACGATCCCGTCGGTCGTGTCGTAGAAGAAACGCCGGTAGAGCTCCGGATCGCCTGTGATCAGCCGGTCCGATTCCCCCATTCGTACGTCCTCACGTCCCGGATACCGAGAGGGCGCGGACGCGGAACGTCGGCGTCTTGGTCTCGTGATTGTGGGTCAGGTCGTTGCCGATCGCGTCGATCCCGCCGAGGATGTCCTCGATCGAGCCCGCCACGCTCACGCGCGCGACCGGGCCGGCCGGCTTCCCTTCCTCGATCCAGACTCCGAACGCGGCGCTCGAGAAGTCGGCGTTCGAGGGATCGAGCCCGATCCACCAACCGCTCATTCCCCAGACCCAGAGACCGCGTCCGACGTCGCCGACGATCTCCTCGGGCGGGCGCTCTCCCGGGACCAGGTAGAGGTTGCTCGCGGAGATCTCGGGGAGCCCGGCGTAGCCGCCGCGCCGCGCGCTGCCCGTCGACTGGGTCCCGCTCCGCCGGGCCGCGGTGATGTCGTAGAGACCGCCGGCGACCGTGCCGCCCGCGATCAGATCGACCGAACGCGTGTCGATCCCCTCGCCGTCGAACGGGATCGTCGCCGGACCTCCGGAGAGACGGCCGTCGTCGCGGATCGTCACGATCCCGGTGCCGATCGTCTCGCCCATCCGTCCGGAGAGCCAGGAGCGCTTCTTGCTGAGATGGTCCCCCTGCAGGGCGTTGGCGACGTAGACGAGGACGGTCCATCCGGCCTCGGGGCTGAAGACGACCGGGTAGCGTCCGCTCGGAACCGGCCGCCCGCCGAGCAGCTTCACCGCGCGATCGCCGGCCTTGCGGCCCAGCTCCCCGGCCGGGGGGATCCCGTCCCAGCTTCTCGACTTCGCGCTCGCGTCGCCGATCTGCAGCTCATCGTTCGCGGAGGCGACGACCTCGACCCCGACCTCGACCTGGCTGCCGCGGTAGTGCCGGAACAGACCCTTCGTGTTCGCCAGCCAGACCGAGGAGATCGCCTCGGAGTAGAACGCTCCCTCTGTCTTCGTGATCCGCTCGTCGTGGGCTCGGGCGATCGATTCGGCGGACCGGGCCCAGTCCTCCTTCTCGTGGATCGGCCGCTCGGCGATCGAGGGATCGTAGATCCCGAGCGGCTCGCCCTCGTCCCGGCCGTCGGTCGGCCCCGTCGCCTCCGGGATCAGGAGATCCTCACGAGGCGTGGCGAATCGGGCGAGATCCAGCGCCTTCTCCGCGGCGTGCTTCGCCCCCTCTTCGCCGACGTCGCTGGTGTGGACGAATCCGAGCTTGCCGTCGCGGATCGCCCGGATCCCGAGCCCGCGGATCCCCGCCTGCTGGATCTCCTCGAGCTTCCCTTCGCGGACGGCGACCTCGAGCGTTCGGCTCTCCTGGAGATAGGCGTCGCCCTGCGCGCCGGCGTCGCGGAGCTTCTGCAGGACGTCGTGGAGAACGTGTCGCTGGTCCATCTTCCCCTCCTATCCCTGGTCCTGTCCGCCGACCGTCATCGAGGAGATCCGCAGCGTCGGCGCCCCCGAGGTGACGGGAACCCACTGCCCCTTCCCGCAGGTTCCGACCCAGAACTCGAGATCGGGCCCGACCCGGTCGATCCGCTTCATGATCTCGGGACCGTTCCCGACGAGGACCGCGCCGCGGACCGGAGCGCCCACCTTGCCGTCCTCGATCCGGTACGCCTCGCGCAGCCCGAAGGTGAAGTTGCCGGTCGTCGTGTCGACCTCGCCGCCCCCCAGCGCGACCGCGTAGAGGCCGTTCTTGGTCTCGCGGATCATCTGCTCGACGTCGTCCTCTCCCTGATAGAGGAACGTATTGCTCATCCGCACCATCGGCGGGTGCCGGTACGACTGTCGGCGCCCGTTGCCCGATCGGCGCGTGTCGAGGGCCTGCGCGGTGATCCGATCGGTCATGAAGCCCTGCAGCACGCCCCGCTCGATCAGGATGTTCATCCGGGGCGGGGTCCCCTCGTCGTCGACGTTGAACGATCCGCGCAGATCGGCGATCCCGCCGTGGTCGATCACCGACACGCGGTTCGAGGCGACGACCTCGCCGACCCGGCCGGTGTAGACCGACGTCCCCTTGCGGGCGAAGTCCCCCTCTAGGCCGTGGCCGACCGCCTCGTGGAAGAGGACCCCACCTCCGGCGGCGAGGACGACCGGCATCTCACCGGTCGGCGCCGGCTCCGCATCGATGCCGACCATCGCCATGCGGGCGGCCTCCTTGCCGGAGTTCTCGGGAACGTCGCCGTCCATCTGCTCGGCGCCGAGCCGGTGGCTGATCCGACCGAACCCGGTCCCGGTGCTGCCGTTCTTCTCCGCGACGACGTTGGTCCGCGTGTAGAGCAGGGGGAGGGTGTCTTCGATCCAGAGCCCGTCGGAGTTGATCACCGCGAAGTGGAGCATTTCGTCGGAGTGCTCGATCGTCACCTGCTTGATCGCCGGATCGTAGGCGCGGGCCGCCGCGTCGATGCGGGTCAGCCAGCCGACCCGTTCGTCCTGCGGCACCTCGTCGAACGGATGGAGGTAGCGGATCCGGCGCGCCGGCCGCTCCACCTGGTAGATGATCCCCTGGAGACCGGCGACCGGGTGCGAAGCGATCGCCGACGCGTTGCGCGCCGCCTCGATCAGGTCCTCCGCCTCGAACGAGTCGGCGTAGGCGTAGCCGGTCCGTTCGCCGTCGACCGCGCGGACCCCCGCTCCCGCGAAGATCCCCTGCTCGACCGACTCGATCTCGCCATCGGAGAGGGAGACGTTCGTGACGGTCCGCGTCTCGAGGAACAGCTCCGAGAACGGGGCGCCCCGGGAGCGGGCCTCGTTCAGGATCCGGGTCGCGGTGGCGCCGTCGAGCGGGAAGGTGGTCGACGCGCGTGCATCGCCCGTGCGGAGGAATGGCTCGAGCGATCCCGCCATCGCCAAGCCCGCGGCACCGCCCACGATCCCCAGGAAGCGCCTCCGCGGTAGAGGCCGTTCGTCGATCCTCATCGTTCCCCCTTTTCTGTGGCTTTCAGGAGCGCCCGAGAAGCGTAGCAGAGCGTCCCACGCACCGGAAGCGGCGGCCTGCGCCTACTCCGCGGGGTCCCGCACCAGCGGCTGCGTGAGACAGTGCGGGCCTCCACGCGCCCGGCCCAGCTCGTGGCTCGGGATCAGGATGCAGACCTTGCGCGGGCCGGACGGATCGACCGGGTCTCGCCCCTCGATCAGGTCTCCGGAGTCGACGATCGCGTAGCCGCGCCGGGCGAGGGCCGCCGCGGTGGCGACGTTGCGGTCGTAGAGGACGATGATTCCGGGGGCGACGGCGAACGCGTTGGCCCCGTCGGTCCATTGCTCGCGCTGCTGGTCGACCGGATCGTCGCCCCCGCAGGGGATCGGCTCCAGCTCGATCCCGTGGGCGGAGAGCGCGTCGAGGAGGCCGCCGTCGCGCATGCGCGGGTGTGGATCCTCCTCACGCAGATCGACCTCGTAGACGACCGCCGATTCCGATGAGCCGGGAAGGATCACCGGCGTGTAGGCGAGGCACTCGCTGCGATCGATCTGGGTGACCACCGTGTCGAGGTGCATGTAGCTGCGGCGCTTCGGCAGGTCGACCAGCAGAACGCGGCGGGGCCCGTCCGCGCGCGCGCCGAGCGAGTTGATCAGGTGGCGGATTCCCGTCCGGTTCGTCCGCTCCGAGAAGCCGATCGCGACGAGGTCCTCGGAGAAGACCATGACGTCGCCCCCCTCGAAGCTCGGGCGAGCGAGACCGAGGTGGAGGGGCCGGCCCTCCTTGTGCTGGAGCGGATCGTGGATCACCGACGCCCCGGTGAGCGCGGGGTGGAAGCGGAAGATCGCCCCGGAGAGGAGCGCTTCGCGCCAGCGGCTGGGCGTCGCCATCGAGGAGAAGACGACCCCGTCGCGGATGACGACCTGGGGATCGCGCTGGAAGCACCAGTTCGGGAGCGGGGCGATCTCGTAGAGGTCATCGGCCTCGATCCCGCCGACGGTCGGATCGAAGCGGATCCCCTCGATCAGGATCGCGGCGAGCGCTTCGGCCGACGCGCCGAGGATCTGCTGGCGCAGCGGCCTCGGGACGTCCTCGACCAGCGCGGCGAGCAGCCAGTCGCGCGCCGGCTGGAGCCGGAGCGTCTCGACGAGCAGGTCGCGCGCTTCGAGGATCTCCACCCCGAGCGTTTCGAGGATCGCGCGGAAGCGGCGGTGCTCCTGGCGCGCCTCCTCGCCGAAGAGGATGTCGTCGAAGAGCAGATCCTCCATCATCGCGGGGACCATGCGGTCGACCTCCGGGCCGGGGGCGTGCACGAGGACCTTGCGGAGGCGGCCGATCTCGGATTCGACGCGGAGCATCGGAACGATCCCGGCCTAGAACTCGGCGCTCTTCGGCGCGCGGGGGAACGGGATCACGTCGCGGATGTTCGTGAGGCCGGTGAGGTAGTTCAGCGTGCGGTCGAAGCCGAGACCCCATCCGGCGTGAGGGACCGTGCCGTAGCGGCGCAGGTCCCGGTACCACCAGTAGATCTCCTTCTCGAGACCGGCCTCCTCGATGCGCGCGTCGAGGACGTCCAGGCGCTCCTCGCGCTGGCTGCCGCCGATGATCTCGCCGATCCCGGGAGCGAGGACGTCCATCGCCGCGACCGTCTTGCCGTCGTCGTTCAGGCGCATGTAGAACGCCTTGATCTCCTTCGGATAGTTGACGACGACGACCGGCCGGCCGACGTGCTCCTCGGTGATGTAGCGTTCGTGCTCCGACTGGAGATCCACTCCCCAGTGGACGGGGAACTCGAACTTCTTCTTCGCTCCCTCGAGGATCCGGATCGCCTCGGCGTACTCGATCTTCTCGAACGGCGAGGAGATGAACTTCCGCAGCCGCTCGATGCACTGCTTGTCGATCCGCTCGGCGAAGAACGCCATGTCGTCGGCCCGCTCCTCGAGGACCGCGGCGAAGACGTACTTGAGGAACTCCTCGGCGAGCTTCGCGTCGTCGTCGAGATCGGCGAAGGCGATCTCCGGCTCGACCATCCAGAACTCGGAGAGATGTCGGCTCGTGTTCGAGTTCTCCGCGCGAAAGGTCGGACCGAACGTGTAGACCTTCGTGAGCGCGAGGCAGTACGACTCGACGTTGAGTTGCCCCGAGACGGTCAGAAACGACGGGCGGCCGAAGAAGTCCTCGGCGAAGTCGATCCCCCCCTCGGGCGTCCGCGGGAGGTTGGCGAGGTCGAGCGTCGAGACGCGGAACATCTCGCCGGCCCCCTCGGCGTCGCTGGCCGTGATGATCGGCGTGTGGATCCAGTAGAAGCCACGCTCGTGGAAGAAGCGGTGGATCGCCATCGCGAAGCAGTGGCGAACACGGGCGACGGCGCCGAACGTGTTCGTCCGCGGGCGCAGATGCGCGACGGTCCGCAGGAATTCGAAGCTGTGGCGTTTCGCCGAGACCGGGTAGGTGTCGGGGTCTTCGACGAACCCGACCGGCTCGACACGGGTGGCCTTGACCTCGTACGCCTGTCCCTTCGCGGGCGATTCGACCAGCTCTCCCTCGGCGGCGATCGAGCTTCCGGTCGTGAGGCGGGCGATCTCCGACTCGTAGTTCGGCAGGTCGTTCGGGGCGACGACCTGCAGCGGCGCGAAGCAGGAGCCGTCGCTCACGTGCAGGAACGAGACGCCAGCCTTCGAATCGCGGCGGGTGCGGATCCAGCCCTGGATCCGGACGGGGCTCCCGACCGGGAGCTTCCCGGCCAGGATCTCGGAGATCGGCGTCGCTTGCATAGACCCGGATTGTTCCGGTTCGAAGGGGCGGAGTCAACGGCCCGGAACCGGGGGGGGTCGCCGTCCCCTGGTCTTCTCTCCGGGGGAGCTGCACGCCGCAAGGGCACGGGCCGCCGGCCCGCACGGCGATACGCGCGCGCAGCGTGCTACCATCTCGCCAGGCGAACCGATGCATCCCCACCGATGATTCAGGAGATCGTGCCGTGAAGTCACGATGGACAGGGACGGCGCTCGCGATCTTCCTGCTCGCCTCGGCGGCGGCGACGGGGGCGGCCTCACGACCGCAAGAACCACCGGGGCGGCTGCTCGTCGGGTACTGGCAGAACTGGACCGATTCCCCGATCACCCTCCGGCTGAGCGAGACCCCCGGGGCCTTCGACGTCATCGACGTCGCCTTCGCGACCCCCTCCGAACCCGATGGAGCGACGATGCGCTTCGTGCCCGACCCGGGCATCTATCCCACTCCGGAGGAGTTCATCGAGGACATCGCGGCGTTGCAGAGCGCCGGCAAGACCGTTCTGATCTCGATCGGCGGCGCGGCGGATCCGGTCATCGTGGATGATCCCACGAATGTCGCGGCCTTCGTCGCCTCGATGACGGACATCCTCGAGACCTACGGGTTCGACGGTATCGACATCGACCTGGAAGGGACCTCGCTCTACCTGGAGCCGGGGGATGACGACTTCCGTTCGCCGACGAGTCCACGGATCGTCTACTTCATCGAAGCCGTGAGCACGTTGATGGATCGGTTTCCGAACCATGTGCTGTCGGCGGCCCCGGAGACCGCCTTCGTTCAGGGCGGCTACCAGACATACGGAGGGATCTGGGGAGCGTATCTTCCGCTGATCCACGCCTTGCGCGATCGATTGACCTTCGTCCACGTCCAGCACTACAACACCGGTTCGATGTTCGGACGAGACGGGAACATCTACGAGCCGGCCACCGCGGACTTCCACGTGGCGATGGCCGACATGCTCCTGTCCGGATTCACGGTGGACCACTGGGGCAACGCGGTCTACTTCGACCCCCTGCGACAGGACCAGGTGGCGATCGGCCTGCCCGCCGGCCCGTCGGCCGGGGGAGGCTACACCCCTGCGGAGATCGTGCATCGAGCGCTGGATCTGCTCGTGCTCGGGATTCCGTTCGGAGGCCGATACGAGCTTGCCGATCCGGAAGGCTATCCCGGCTTCCGCGGGTTGATGACCTGGTCGATCAACTGGGACGTCTACTACGATCGCGCGTTCTCCACCGTCCACCGGGAGTATCTGGACGACTTGCCGGTGTCCTCCGTTTCCACCGGAGGCGCGCTCGACGGCTCGGCGTCGCTCGTCCTCCAGCGATGCTGGCCGAATCCGGCGGACGACGCGGTCACGGTCCGCTTCGAACTCCGGCGGAGCGCAGCGGTCGCTTTCGCACTGTTCGATCCTCAGGGGCGGGTGGTGCGCCGCGTGCAGCTTCGCCGGCGGGATGTCGGATTCCACTCCCTCCGGCTGGTCGTGGCCGATCTGCCGAGCGGAATCTACCCGTACCGCCTCCGTGCAGGGACGGACACGCGCCGCGGCACGATCGTCGTCTCCCGTTGACGAGACGGGAGTGTGACCAACCCCCGAGCCCGCTGGTGCATCAGGCCGTGGCGCGCGGCTCCTCCGAGTACATGATCATCCACCAGATCATCAACTCCGAGGAGAGAAGCTGCTCCACGTCGAGGATGATCCGCTGGAACGACTTCTCCAGGCGCGCCCGTTCTTCGGATGGATCCACCGCCTCGTCTCCGGTCTTCCCGCCACGGCAATGGGCGACGAGGCCGGCCAGGCGTTTCTCGTGTACCTTGACGGTCTGGTCGAAGACGAAATAGGAGCGACCGAGACGCGCGCTCCCGGTCACCGACTGCAACCCGATCGTGGCCGAACCGACCGCGGGGACGAAGAGAGCAAAGATGACCAGAATTCTGTGCGGCAGATCGTGCGATTTGCCCCCCGTATGATCGCCTGGAGGAGAAAGCAGGAGGCCGAGGTGCACCGCGGCGATGACCAGAGCGAGGCTGATGATCAGCTTGGCGACGTTCTCGTAGCGGCGGGCCTTCCCGGTGAGCCCTTCGCTCTGTCTAGAGAAGAAATCGCGCTGCTTGGCGATCCGGGCCCGAAGATACCGTTCAGCCTGCCCGCAGAGCTGCTCGAGGGAATTCTCCGGTTGGATTGGGGGAGCATCCTCGAGCGCGTCGCGCCAGGGTTGTCCACTCTCACGTAAAGGCAAGAGCAGGATCGGATTGGCCTGCTCGTCACCGAGGTCCCGCAATCGCTGGACGGCCCGGCGCATCCGGTCGTTCCCGTCTCGGCGCAAATAGGGTCCGACGCGCATGTCGAAGAGGAACATTTCCCGGCGCAGCAACTCCGCGCGCAGGCGGGAGCGAATCCAGTTCCGATGAGAGCGGTCGACGCGCAAGTAGCCGGTGGCCAGTGCGATGAGCAGGGCGATGAGTTCGAACAGGATCAAGAGAATGCCCCAGGGACCGCCGGAGGGAAAGGCCACAACCTGGATTGAAAGCAGGAGGATGGCGACCGGTCCGAGCCCCATCGCGAAGATGGCGAAGTACCACCTCCGCTTGCGATGGCCCAGGGCGGCGAGGTCATGCTTCCGGAATTCACGCCGTAGGGAAACCTGATCCATCCTCTCGTAGGTGACCTCTTCCGATGCAGGAATTGCTCGGCCCGTGGCGGCGGCCTCCGAGGCGCTCTCGTCTTGTGAGACGGGCGTGGCGGCCTCCCCCGCTGCCGGAGCGCAGTGCACCCAAATCAAGGGGAGGAGCGCATCCCGGGCCTGCTCGACGGCGAGCGCCGTCTCGCTGGTTGCGGTGGTGGGTTCGCCGTCCCAGATCGCCAGAAGGACATCGCAATTCTGCATCATGCCGGCTCGTGCGCTCGCGCGGGGTTGTTCGACCGACTTCCCGGGAGAGGGCCGGACGCTCTTCGTGGCGTTCAGCACCTCTTCGGCCAGGGAGACCACGCCGGCTTCCACACCCTGGTCGCCCGCCGCCACGACTTCCCAGGCAGAGTGGGGGTGATCTCCCTTCAACCCAACCAGGACGTCTCGGATCGCTCCTTGGAGGGAATCCGTGAAACTCAGCCGCTGGTGACCCACCACGGCAAGCACGATCGTGCGACTCTCGCTCTTCATAGGATCCTCCCCAGGCATCGAAGGAGCTCACGGGCACGCGGAGATGATAGCGACTACGATGACCGTGCCATACGGGAATCTCCTCCCGGGCGAGGTGTGCAGATCCCAGCGCTCCGTCGAACAGGCGCGCGCAGGCATTGCGGCTTCATGCCGCCGGGGGGACGACCCGGGCGGCTTCCACGAATCCGCCTACCCGAACGTCACCAGCGCCACGCCGACGACGCCCGCCGCGAGGCCGGCGATGCGCCGTCCGGTCACCGGCTCATGCAACCACCAGGCGGCGAGCACGAACGTCCAAAGCGTCGCCGTCTGGTTGATCGCCGAAGCGGTCGACGCCAGCGTGTACTTCATCCCGGCGAGCCAGAACATCAGCGAGATGTAGGTCCCCATCACCGTGCCGGGGACCATCACCGGCCAGACCTTGAAGTTCCGCAGGGATCGCATCGCGGCCCGCCGCTGGGGCAAGAGCGGCAGCAGCAGGATCGTCATCGCCAACCCCCCCAACAGCCGCCAGCAGTTCGCCCAGATCAGCGGGGTCGTGTCCAGCATCGGCTTGATCATCACGATCGAGACCGCCTGCGTGCTGGTCGCCAGCAGCCCGAACCCGATCCCCGCGATCAGCTTCTTGCGCGGGATCTCCTGCGATCCCGGACCGCGCATCCACCCGACCGAAAGCACGGCGCTCAAGATCAGCAGCACCCCGAGCATCTGCAGCGGTGTGAGCCGTTCTCCGAGGAAAAGGAAGCTCAGGATGATGATCGACGGACTGTACGAAGTGTTGATGATCGCCTCGAGCGCGGCGCCGACCCGGTTCAGGGTCATGAAGAAGAGCGTGTCGCTCAAGCCGATCCCGATCGCGCCGCTGGCGATCAGCAGCCAGTACTGACCGGTCGGAACGTCTCGGCGGAGCGTGTCCCCCATCAGGTAGAGCGTTCCGAAGAACAACACCACCGAGACGACGTTCTTGAACAGGTTCAGCGCCAGCGCGGGGACCGTCTCGCCCGTCTTTCGGAACAGGATCACGGCGATCGACCAGCAGATCGGCGCCGCCAGCGCGAAGATCTCGCCGATGTACGGGATCCCGCTCACGTCGCGTCCCCCGGCCCCGCGTTCAATCGTGCCTCAACGCCTGGACCGGATCGACGCGGGCCGCGCGCGAAGACGGGTACAGGCCGGCCAACACGCTCACGAGGATCCCGAAACCGATCGCGGCGAAGGCGGTCCAGACGGGGAGATCGAAGAGGTCGATGACCGGAGCCCCTTCCCGCTTCATGTAGTACTGGATGATGGTGGAGATTCCGCGGCTGACCCCCCACCCGAGGAGCAGCCCGGCGAGCGAGCCGATCAGGCCGATCGCGCCCGACTCGACCAGGAAGAGCAGCCGCAGATGCCCTTCCTCCGCGCCCAGCGACTTCAGGATCCCGATCTCGCGGGTCCGCTCGATGATCGACATCACCATCGTGTTGACGATGCCGAGCGCGGCGACGAGCAGCGCGATCAGGCCGATCGCGCCGATGAAGAAGTCGAAGACGAGGAACCCCTTGCGCATCTCGTCGAAACGATCGAGGAAGCTGAAGGTCGAGTAGCCGAGCTCCTCGATCCGCTCCTCCACGCGTGTGTAATCGCGCTCGCTCTCGAGCGTCACGATCAGCACCGACCAGCCCGACGAGGCTCCGCCCCCCTCGTCGAGCATGGCCATCAGCTCCAGCGGATCCCCGAAAGAGAGCGCGTCGATCCCCTCCACCGTCTTCGTCGGGACGAGGATCTCGCCCAGCCGGAATCCGAATCCCCACTCGACCTCCGCCACCCCGACGACGACGAGACGGAGGGCACCGGATCCGCTCCCTCCCAGCAGCCACTCCCCGAGCGAGGCGAGGCCCTCGGCCGCCTCGGAGTCCATCCCGCGGTTTTCGAGCACGCGGCCGCCGAGCGCCTTGATCAACCCGCCGGCGGTCGCCGCCCGGATCGTCAGCGTGTCCCCGAGGATCGAATCAGGCTCGACGTCCAGCTCGCGCAGCCAGGCGCGGCTCACGACCGCCTCACGGGCCGAGTCGCTCGCGAAGAACCGTCCGGCGACCATCTCCCCCACCGAGCGCTGCTCGACGAACGACGCGGGCAGGGCCTGGACGACCGCCTGGCGCGTGGAGTCCCGCCACGTGACGTTGCCGTCGAAGGTCTCCTGCGGGTAGACGAGGGCGACCCCATCGAGCGCGCCGATCCGTTGCAGCGCGAGCTCGTCCAGGGGAGTCGCCGCCGAGTCGCCGGTCGCCTTGCCCGGCAGGACCTGGATCGTCCGGAAGAGGCCGATCTCCTCGAACTGCGCGGAGACGTTCCGCTGGATCCCGAAGCCGAAGGAGAGCATCGCCACCAGCGCCCCGATGCCGACCATGACCCCCGCGGAGGTCAGAGCGGTCCGGAGCTTCATCCGGCGCAGGTTCTCGAAGGCGATCCGCAGGAACTCGACGAAGATCATGCGCGTTCCTCTTCGTCGACGATCCGCCCGTAATCCATCCGCACGGTCCGGTGGACGTCGTCCGTCGCGAGGCCGGCGTCGTGCGTGACCAGGACGATCGTGACTCCGCGGCCGCTCATCTCGCGCAGAAACCCGGCCGTCGCCTCCGCGTTCTCGCGGTCGAGGTTGCCGGTCGGCTCATCGGCGAGCAGCAGGCGCGGTCCCTTGGCCATCGCGCGCGCCAGGGCGACCCGCTGCTGCTCCCCGCCGGAGAGATCCGCGGGCCGATGGTTCAGCCGCCCGGCGAGCCCGAGCTGCTCGAGCATCTCGGTCGCGCGGCGGATCCGCTCGCGCCGCTCCAGCCCGGCGAAGAGCATCCCCAGCTCGACGTTCTGCAGCGCGGTCCGATGCGGGATCAGGTTGAACGTCTGGAAGACCATCCCGATCTGGCGGGACCGCCAGGCGGCGAGCTCCTTGCGCGAGAGCCGCCCGAGGTCGCCCGCCGGCGTCTCGATCCGTCCCTCGGTCGGGCGGTCCAGGCCGGCGAGGAGGTTCAGGAGCGTCGACTTCCCCGACCCGGAGGAGCCGATCACGCGCAGGTACTCGCCGTCGCGGATCTCCAGATCGACGCCGTCGAGCGCGCGGATCTCGGCTCCGCCGAGGCGGTAGACTCGGCGGAGCTGGTGGGTGCGGAGCATGAGGCATGATGAAGACCGTCGGGGTCCGGGCGCAAGGGGCGCGGGCCGCGCCGCGGGCTTCCTTCACCGAATCCTCATCCTTCGGGAGTGGAAGAGCCTGCATAGTATCCGAGTGCGCATCGATCCACTGCAAGGAGGACGACGATGAATCGAAAGTCCCCGACGTGCGGCGGCCGCGGGAAGGTCCCGATCGCCCTCGCTCTGCTTCTGATCGTGCCGTGCTTCGCGCTCGGACAGGACGCGCCCCCCACCGGCAGCGCGATCTTCATCCATCCCGACGGGACCGGCGGGCAGTTCTGGACGGCCCATCGCATCCACCACCACGGTCCCGACGGGATGAGCCACTGGGATCGCCTGGAGCGGATGGGCCTCTACCGCTCCCACGTCCTCGACGCGACGAACGCCAGCTCCCACGGCGGGGCGACGGTGCACGCTTACGGGGTCAAGGTCCCCTTCGACACGTACGGGCATTGCGAGGAGAAGCCGGTCGAGGCGCTCTCGGGCGGCCACAAGAGCATCATGCAGGAGGCGCGAGACGCCGGGCTGGCGATCGGGCTAATCAACAGCGGGCAGATCTGCGAGCCGGGAACCGGCGTCTTCCTCGCCGGCGCGGCGTCGCGCGGCATGACGG
>WJJW01000381.1 GCA_014729455.1 Candidatus Eiseniibacteriota bacterium | reverse complement strand
GACCCGACCCATCCGCTCGCCTCCTACGCACTGGCCCGGTACGCCGCCGCGGACCGGGACTGGGAGAAGGTGATCGAGATCCTCTCGGAGACGATCGAGCGGACGCCGCACTTCTCCGATGCCCACAAGGAGATCGGCCGCGCCTACCAGCAGCTCGGCCGCACGGAGGAGGCGCAGCGGCACCGGCGGCTCGGGGAGTTCGGCGAGGCGGTCGACGGACCGCTCCTGCAGGAGGTCTACGCCCTCTCGGTTCCCGCGATCCTGGGGGGGGACCCCGCCGGGGCGCCGGAGCTGATCCGGGAACGATGCCGCCGGTGCCACACGCTGGATCGGACGTTCCGCAGGCCGGACCGATCCGCCGCCTGGTGGGCGGGAACGGTCCGCCGGATGCAGCGGCTGGCCGGCCGGAGCCTCCTCACGGATGAAGAGGCGGCGACGGTCGCCGCCTATCTCGCTTCCGATCGGCCCGACTCCGCCGCGGCCGGCGCCGACTCGGTCCGCTGAGGATCGCCGCGGCTCCGTCTAGCGGTTCGGCGCCATCTCCCGGAGGGCCTCGCGCGCCGGAGTGAACCCGGGCTGCATCTGCAGCACCATCTCGTAGCGACGGGCCGCGTCGGACTCGCGCCCGACCGCCCGGTAGGCGTTCGCCAGGTGGAACTGCGCGAGCGGGTAGCGCGGGTTCAGCTCCGTCGCCCGCTCGAGGCGCTCGACCGCTTCGCCCGTGCGCCCGGTCTGGAGAGCGGCGAAACCGAGCGCGGCGAGCGCCCGGAAGTCGTTCGGATTGCCCCGCACCGCGATCGACAGCTCCTCGTAGGCCCGATCGAACCGCTGGAGCTGGATCAGGTAGTTGCCGAAGCCGAGATGGATCCGCGGATCCTCCGGGATCGCCTCCAGACCCATCTCGTAGACCTTGACCCCGGACTCGGCACGCCCGGTTCCTCTCAGGAACCGCGCCCACTCGATGTACGTGTCGGCGATGCGCGGGTTCAGATCGACCGCTCGGCTGTACGCGTCGAACGCCTGCCGGCCCTCCCCGAGCTTGTCCAGCGTCTGGGCGAGACGCCGGTAGCCCATCGCGGGATCACCGAGCGAGAACGGGGTGTCGGGCGGGATCGACAAGCCCTTCTCGAAGTGCTCGCGCGCCTTGGCGTAATTCTCACGGGAGAGCTCGAGCTCCCCGAGGCTCATCCAGGCCATCGCGTGCCCCGGCTCTTCCCGCAGGATCCGCTCCCACTGATCCGCGGCGGCGGCGGTGTCGCCCTGCGCCTGCAGCACCATCGCGTAGTCGTGGCGGGTGTTGACGTAGGTGGAATCGAGCGCGAGCCCGGTCTCGAGATGCTCCCGCGCCGCCTGGAGGGTCTGCTCGTTGGCGACCCCCGGCGCCGCCAGGAACCGTCCGAGCGCGAGTCGAGCGTCCTTGTCTCGCGGGGCGACCTCGACGGCTCGCTGGAAGAGCTGATGCGCCCGCTCCATCTCGCCCCAGGAGCGCGCGATCTGCCCCTGCGTCACGAGAACCGATCCGGTGCTGGAGAGCGCGAACATCTCGTGCACGCGGGGATCGTCCATCTGCAGACCGACGTCGCTGCCGAGATCCTCGTGGATCTCCTGGTCCCGGGTGCGGCCGAGCGCCTGGTAGACGAGCGCCAGCATCCGGTGCCCCGGCCCGTAGACGGGATGCGCACGCACCGCCGGCTCGAGAACCTCCGCCGCCTCGTCCCACCGCTCCTGGAGGCCGAGCACCCGCGCCAGGTCGACGGCCGCGTGGGGGTGGGTGGGCTCGATCTGCAGGGCTCTGCGGAGCGCCTGCTCGGCCTCGGTCGTCTCGGCCCGGCGGTAGTGGATCTGGCCGAGGCGCGCCCAGACGTGCGGGTAGTCGGGATCGATCTCGGCGGCTCGCTTCAGGTAGGTGACCGCGCGCTCGTTCTCGCCGATCGTCATCTCGAGGACGCCGAGCAGGTAGGGCCACCGCGGATCGTCCTCGTCGATCCGCATCGCCAGACCGTAGGCCTCGCGCGCCTGATGGGTGAGGTTGTTCGCATGGTAGATCATCGCCAGGCGCCCGACCGTCTCGCCCGATCTCGGATCCTCGCGGGCTGCGGCGTCGGCCTCGCGGATCTGTTCCTGGAGGGCCGGCGGGCGGCGGCCCAGCTCGGGCAGCTCGGGCAGCTCGGAGCGGAGCATCTCCTTCGAGAGGTGGTTGAATCCGGCCCAAAGGGCGACGGCGACGACCACGACGATCGCGCCGGTCACGATCCATCCGGTTCTGCGTTGCGCGGCCACGGTCAGGATCCCTCCTCGAGTTCGTTGATCCAGAGGGTGATCCGCGCGATCCGGTCGAACGGCGGGTAGAGGTTCATGCTCCCCGTGACCAGATCGACGCGTCCGTCTCCGTTCATGTCCCCCGTGTCGACGGTGACCAGGTGGGTCGGCGCCTCGGCGACCTCGTGCGCCAGGAACCCGTCCGCGCCCCGGTTCTCCCAGATCATGACGCTCCGGGCGTCGGGACGATCCCACCAGTTGAAGGCGCTGACCACGACGATGTCGGTGTCCCCGTCGGCGTCGACGTCGGCGCCGCAGGGATCGTAGGCGCCGGGGAACTTGCCGAGGCGGTGGAAGCGGAACTTCCAGTCCCCGAGGTTCTCCAGCCACTGCACTCCATGCGTCGGCAGCGGGCGGTAGTCGGTGGCGACGAAGGCGTCGCCGTTCGCCCAGACGATGTCCGGGTCCCCGTCCCCGTCGACGTCCGCGATCCCGATTCCGGAGCTGCCGTAGTCGTCGTCGGCGACCCCGTGCAGGAGCCGCGTCTTGAAGTTGCCCGCCCCGTCGTTCTCGAAGCCGTAGACCTCCTCCCACTCCTGCGAGACGAGAGCGACGATGTCCAGGTCGCCGTCCCCGTCGATGTCGACGATCGGGGTGTGGATCGTCCCCGAGAGCGAGAGCAGGATCGTGCTCTCGAACTTCCAGTCGCCGTTGTTGCGCATCCAGCGGATCTCGCCCTGGTCGTAGCCGAACTGCCCGACGGCGAGGTCGACGTCGCCGTCTCCGTCGAGGTCGCCTCCCTGGATGTCGTTCACGCGGGCGATCCGCTCGGCGAGGACGTGCGTGGTGAAGTTCTCCTCGCCGTCGTTCTCCAGGATGATCACCTTGCCGATCCGGTCGTTGTTCGGAAGGATCATCCCCATCGCCGAGACGAGCAGGTCGAGGTCCCCGTCGAGGTCGACGTCGTACGCCTCGACGTGCGCCGGACCGGCCACCTCGTCGCCGACCGCGCGCTCGGTGTAGACCCCGGCCGGGTGTTGCCGGATCCACTTGATCCGCCGGTGGAGCACGTCGCAGAGCAGGACGTCGTTCAGGCCGTCCTGGTCGAGGTCGTAGATCGCCACGTGCGCGATCGTCGACTTCTCGTCGGGCGTCTCGCCGATCGGCGTCGGGCGGAAGAAGTCGAACGGTTCCCCCATCCGCTCCGGCGCCGCCGCGGCCGGTTCCTCGGATTCGCTCGCCTGCCGCGCGATCCGCCGCAGCACGTCGCCGTATCCGAGACCGGTTCTCTGCGTCTCGTAGATCAGGAGCAGGAGGGGCAGCCCGATGAGCACGATCGGGAGCAGCAAGAGCGGCGAGGGCGCCCTGCGAGTCTTCTTCGCCATCCGTGTTTCCTCACGCGGTAAAGAACCACAACATTCCGGCGCTCAGCAAGAACAGGAACGCCCCGATCGGCAGCACGCCGCGCAGCGCCCGCCGCGGGCCGGCCGCGCTCACCGACCAGGCACGATACGCCGTCGAGAGCGCGAACGCGAACCCGAGCAGAACCATAGCCGATTGGATCCACGGGATCGACTCCGGCCAGAGCTGGATCCACGGGTAGCCGGCCGTGCCGAAGAGGTTCCAGCCCCATCCGAACGGGTCGGAGAGCGTCGAGAGGATGAACGATCCCTGCGTCTGCAGCATCGGGATCGCGAAGGCGATCCACAGGAACAGACCCATCGGGACCAGCGAGGAGGCGGTGCGCGGGTAGAGGATCGCGAGCGGCTCGCGCGCCGCGGCGATCCGCCCGCCGAGCGCGGCCAACCCCCGGATCACGAGCGGGACCAGGACCAGCGCGATCACCCACAACGTGACCGCGTAATAGGCGAACAGCCCCCAGTTCTTCTTGTCGACGAGGTCGACCATGTCGCGGAGGCCGTACCAGGGGCCCTGGAACAGGATCGCGTAGGCGATCGCCAGCGTGAGCATGACCGACGCCTGCAGCGCCTCCCCCGAGCCGCGGAGCAGGCGGTCCAGCTCGAACTTCCGCCAGTAGATCGAGATGTTCGTGTAGTGGCAGCTCCGGAGGCACTCCATGCAGAGCCCGCACTCCGCGTTGTCCTCGATCTCGTTGACCGCGAGGCCGTACGGGCAGGCCCATCCGTGCTGGTTTCCCCGCTCGCAGGTCACGATGTCCTGCTTGACGCAATGGTTGCAGAAGCTCTGCTGCTTCGCCCGGAGCCCGATCCGACCCATCCGCGCATACAGGCTGATGAAGCTGTTGATCGGGCAGAGGAACCGGCAGAACGCGCGGTGCTCGAAGACCAGCGGCAGGAGCGTTCCCAGCCCGAGCAGCAGCACGAGCGCCCAGCCGGTCCAGCGCGGCTGGCTGATCACCAGCACGCTGATCGTCCCGAAGCAGAGGAACGAGATCGTCCGTGGGACGACGCCCGACAAAAAGCGCGGCCAGCGGCGGTTCAGGCCGTAGTAGGCGTTGTTGGTGATCCCGGTCTTTCCGGTGCGGACGCCGACGGTGGTGCCCCGCTGCAGGGCGTCGCCCGCCATCGGGATCGGACAGACCGTGCACCAGGCCCGCCCGAGCAGCGGCACCAGCAGCACGACGAGCGCGAAGAGCCACACCACCCAGACCATCAGGATCCCGAGGTTCCCGCCGGCCATCTTCGTGCCGAGGAGGTTGAGCAGGATCACCGCGTACATGCCGATGCTCATCAGGCTCATCAGCCAGAACTGCAGCCCCTGCGTGCTCAGGAT
>WJJW01000380.1 GCA_014729455.1 Candidatus Eiseniibacteriota bacterium | reverse complement strand
GTCCCGGCACCCCCTGCCCGCCCAGCGGCACCAGACGCCCCCGCGCCACGAACGGGCCCGAGGGGACCGTGCTGGAATCGACGAGGAACCGACCGGAGATCGACGTCCAGCCATCGGCGGACGCGATCCGGATCGAGCCGGCCTCTCCCTCGGTCCCCCGGCACCTCGCCTCGCCGCGCATCCATACGGCGGGCATCCCCTCCGGAAGCGGTGGGGGGAACG
Organism: Candidatus Eiseniibacteriota bacterium; assembly: GCA_014729455.1. GTDB lineage: Bacteria > Eisenbacteria > RBG-16-71-46 > CAIMUX01 > VGJL01 > WJJW01. The sequence goes on along the minus strand of WJJW01000380.1, from coordinate 3,621 downwards.
GCCGAACGGCCGACCAGAGGAACCCGGTTGCACAGAAGAAGAGCAGCAGGAGGGGATCGATGAACCGCCCGCGACGACGCGCGCGAGCGATCCCGGCCGCCGCGAGGGCGACCGCGGCGGTCCCGGCCCAGAGGCCCGGCGGAGGGATCGGCGGCGAGAGAATGCCGGGAATCGACGCCGCTGCGATCCAACCGACAGGGGGCGGGCGGAACCCGGCGATCCCCTCCCGGCGCAGCGCGAAGAGATCCACGGGCCGGGGTGCAGCAGGGTCCGTGCCGCCGAAGGAGAAGCGCTCGCGAAGTGCGTGCGCGGTCTAGAAGGGGAAGAGACTACTCGACGAGGAGCATCTTGCGGACCCGCGTCTCCTCGCCCGCGCGGAGCGAGTAGAAGTACAGCCCGGTCGGGACCGCGCGCCCCCGGTCGTCCTCGCCGAACCAGGCGATCGCGTGCTCCCCGGCCGACTGGAGACCGTCGACCAGCGTGCGGACGTGGCGTCCGGAAGCATCGAAGATCTCGAGCCGGACCGGAAGCGGTTCGCCGAGCGCGTACCGGATCCGGGTCGTGGGATTGAACGGGTTCGGTTGGTTCTGGTCGAGCCGGATGACCCGGGCGGGGCGGATCCGATCCTCGACGTCGGTCGCTTCCTGGCTCGTGACCACGTCGAATTCGAAATCGCGGGCGAGGGCGCCGCAGGCTCGCTTCATCGGGACCGTCATGAACATCCACTCCGTCTCGTCCCAGCGATCCAGCTCGATCCCCGCCGTTCCGGTGTCATCGACTTCGACCGGATACTGTTCGCATTCCTGCTGGCCGGTGAGCTTCCGCGAGAACCAGATGACGCTCTCATAGGAGCACGAAGGGGCGCGATAGGTGACCTCGATCACGTTGTCGGAAGAGCCGAACTCGGGAACGAGCTTCGTGAAGTTCGCTCCCAGACCTTCGGGTTCCTTCGCGGGCGACGGGTGGACGGCGTACTGCGGGAACGTGCTGATGCTGTTGTCGTAGTTCACGTACCGGTTGTACGGACCCCCCTCGATGTAGTGCTCGTCGTCGGCCCGGTTGCCGGTGAAGACGTTCCAGTTCGCCCACTCGGCCACGGCCGTGTCCAGCGTGAACCCGTACGGTGCGAGGACGAGGTCGAAGACGTCGTAGAGATTGCCGGTGGTCGCGTACTCGTTCCAGACGTCTCGGACCACCGCGTGGCTCCAGTTCTCCTTCAGATAGGTCGGCCAGATGAAGCAGGCGTACTCGAAGCAACCGTTCGTATAGGTCAATCGGCGATACGGGGCGCCGAAGTAGCAGTTCAGGTAGTTGTAGTTGTCGTTGATCTCGTCGTAGACCTCGTCCTCCATGAAGGTCGAGGTGTTTTCCATCCACCAGGACGTCCCGGCACGCAGTCCCATCTGGACCACGTGGTGGTACTCGTGCGCGACCGTCACCTTCATCGGATCGGTCCGATCCGGATATCCGAAGCCGTCATAGTCGTTGTCGATGACGAAGAACGCCGTGTAGCTGCCCGGGTACTCGCCCGACGGGCTCTCGGATTGGGCGTAGCCATAGACCCCGTTCAGCGCGTCGACGTAGCAATCGATCAGTCCCGAACCGCCCCCCGCACCGCCGTCGGAGGGTGGGATCTCCCAGTCGTTCTGGGCGTGGTAGAAGCTCCAGCTCGTCTCGCAGGCCGCGGCGACCGCGTCGCGGTACGAGGTGTTCGGCCAGCCGTGAATCGCGTTCCCCCCCGAGGTGGAGTAGTGGATCCGGAAATGCTGCGTGTCGATGTAGGCCGGCAGGGTTGGCCGCACCCGCAACAGATCGCTTCGGCCGAGATCCCCCCGCGGCCGCTCCTCGGTCGCTTCGCGCGCATCCTCGAAGATCGGCGTCGCGCACTTCAGCGGAGGTGCTCCCTCCACCAGGAACGCCGCCGGGAGCCGGGAAGGGTCCCGGATCGCCAGGATCTTGTAGAAGTGCCCATCCTCCGGGCTCAGGTCGCCTCGCTCCACGGCCCGCGCGATCCGATCGAACGATCGTGTCGGCGGATCGGCGAGGGTGGTTTCCTCGTGCGCGAATGCGGAACCGGCGGCCGTAAGCAGGACGGCGAGCAGGGCCAGCGGCACGATGGTAGGGACCTTCATCGGCGGACCTCCCGGATCGCGGAACCGAGGAACCGCTTCCACTCCTCGGCGAAAGCGGCGACTCCTATCGTACAAGGATACGGGGGTCGGACGGAGGGGGTCAAGCGACCCGAGGGCCGCGCCCCCCTCCGGCGTGGATCGCTAGCGAGCCGGCTGGAGCAGAGACAGCTCCCGCGCCGCCGTGAACCGATAGAGGTCGGAGCAGAGCGTCTTCCCGGCGGAGGTCTGGACGGAGAAGTAATAGGGGATCGGTCTGCCGATCGGGATCCAGTCGGAGTCGACGAATGCGACGTAGCTGCCGTTCTCCGCCTCCACCGGCTGCAGCGGCAGATCGCGGACCGCGGCGTCCAGCTCCGGGAGGTGGAGCCGCGGGTCGCGCACGCTCTGCCCGGCGGGGGCCCGGATCGTCACGCTCAGCGGGACCGATCCACGGAGCAGGACCCGCCCCGGCTGCTGGTGGCTGAATTCCGGCCACTCCTCCATCCCGAAGCGGGGAGCCACCACCCGGCTGGCGCCCGGAGTCAACTCGACCACCTCCGTCCAGAGCTGCCCGGCCTCGGAGCGGATGCGGACCCCGTGAAGCCCCGGCGCGACCTCCCCCTCCCACGGGGCGCACCCGGCGGGCACTCCATCGATCCAGAGCGAGTCGCCGGCTGCCGGCAGAAGTCCCTCGCCCTCCCGGTAGATCCACGACTCGATCCGGAGGAACGCCTGGTCGGCGGCGATCGCGTTCGGGACCCGCACCGCAGCCGTCTCGTCCGCACGCACCAGGACCTCCCGCTCCCACAGAGGAAGCTGTTCGTCCTCGTAGAACACGTTCCAGAATCCGACCGGGAGGTCATCGAATCGGCACGGCACCGCCTGTGGTTCGCGTCCCTTCACCCAAGCGCGGGCGTCCGGACGAACCACGGTCGCCTCGATCTCGATCGCTCCCCGGATCTCCGGGGCGACGTCGACGGTCTCCCCCGCCGGGACGTGAACCTGCCGTTCGGCGGATCCGAACGCCCCGAGGTCGAGCCGCACGTGACGGGTTCCGGCCGCGATCCCTTCGAGGATCGCCGGCGACCCGGTCCCCATCTCTACCCCGTCGATCCAGATGGATCGGGCCGGTGGGTCGGAGTCGACGCGCAGGACCGCGTCGGGCGGCGATCCGGTTCGAGGGACCGTCCAGAGCTCCAGTCCCTTCGGGATCGCGATCACCGCGAGCAGGAGCGCGCAGACGATTCCGAAGGAGACCAGCCAGATCCCGTTCGGCCGCTCCCGGCCGGGCGCACGACCGCCCGATTCCGGACGGCTCGTCCCACCGGCCGAGGCCGATTGTGGAGGCGGAGCGCTCTCGGCACGATCCGTGACCTGCTCGGGTGCGGAAGGGGCGGGGCTCCCCCGGCCTTCCCCCGGCGCATCCCGAGGGGTCGATCGCGGAGCTCCGGCCGGCGCCTCCGGTTCCCGTTCCGTGGAAGCGGGCACCGGCTCCGGGTCCGGACCGCCG
>WJJW01000379.1 GCA_014729455.1 Candidatus Eiseniibacteriota bacterium | reverse complement strand
CGGCCGGTCCCCGGGGGACCGGCCGCGGCGGAAGACTAGCGCACCCGCTTCTTGTGGCGGTTCTTGCGCAGACGCTTCTTACGCTTGTGCGTTGCGATCTTCTTGCGCTTCCGCTTCTTTCCACAACCCATCGACGAACGTTCCTTTCGGGGCGTCGCTTCCTGCCGCCGGCCGTCACGGCCCAAGCGGCGCTGCCCGGCACCTTGCCGGACTTTCCAAAGAACCCGAGGAGTCTAGCAATCCCGTGGAAAACCTGTCAATCCTCGCGTGGCGCTCTCAACGGAGGACCACCAGACGCTCGATCCGCTCCCGACTCTTCCCATCCTCCGCCCGCGCCGTGACCTTGTAGAAGTAGACCCCGTTGGCCGGGCGATCCCCTTCCTCGTCCCGTCCATCCCACCGGATCCCCTCCTGACCCGCCTCCACCGCGGAGATCCCGCTGCGGCGGATCGTCCGGATCGGGCGACCGGTCGCCGTGAAGATCTGCAGCGTCAGGTCGGAGGTCCGGTTCGTCTCGACGAAGAACGTCGTCTCCCGGTCGAGCGGGTTGGGGACGTTGTAGACCCGCCCGAGCGTGAAGCGGTCGGCCTCCCCACCGGCCAGGACGAACTCGGTCGACGTCGAGGCGCGGTGATCGAGGTTGTCCGACGCCTCCAGCGTCAGCCGGTAGCGCCGGCCGCTCTCGAGATCCTCGGGAAGGGTGAACTCCAGCTCGCCGGTCCGATAGCTCTCCGGGAACACGACCCGTCCGGCCAGATCCTCGAGATGGACCAGACGGCTGCCCTCCTCGATCCGCAGCAGGACCGATCGGCTGGGAACGAGCTGGGTGATGTTGATCCCGCTCGAATCGGTGAGGGTGGCCGACCAGGCGGCCGACGGCGGCAGGCTCTCGCGGTCCCCCTCGACGGCGAGACGGATCGCCGGTCCATCGGCGTCCCCGCTCCCGACCGGCGGAATCTCGGGAACCGTCAGACCGACCCGGGACCCCAGCGCCCCGTCCCCCCCCTCGGTCTCCGCGTAGGCGTACAGCAGCGCATCCCCGCGCAGACCGGTCCGGAGCGCGGCGGGGGCGAGCAGCTCCGCCTCGAAACGCCCGCCCCGAACGGAGGCGTTGCCCCGGAAGATCGGAGCACCGTTCAGGTTGTACTCCACCGATGAGAACTGCACGCTCTCCTGGCGGACGATCTCCGAATCGAAGACCCGCAACGTCACCGATCCGTCGAACGACTCCTGCAGCTCCCCTTCGGCGTCGACCACCCGACCGCGGATCCGGGCGATCCCGCCCCGGTAGATCGTGTCGGGAGAGGCGCCTCGTTCCCCGATCCCCTCGACCTCGAGCTCGACCCGCCGGGAGGGGGTCCAGAGCGCGACGACCGGCTCTCCGAGCAGCGGGTAGCGCCGGTTGCCGACGTCAGCCGGTCGCGAGACGCGTTGCTTCGCCAGGATCGAGGCGAGTCCGAGCGGCTGGCTGCGCGTGGCATCGCGATCCGGGAAGACGGCCTCGAAGACCTCCCGATTGAGCAGCGCGTTGGTCCCCGAGAAGGCGATCGACGTGGCCGAGAAGACGGCGATCGCGCCGCCGCCCGGATGCCGCACGAGCGCCTCGCCCAGTCCGGTTCCGGCGAAGTTGAACTTCCCCACGGAGCAGGAGGCGGTCAGGAAGAAGAAGAGACGATCGGCGTTGGTCATTCCCGCGACGTCGGGCGTCTCCAGGACCCGTTCGTCGGCGAGCTGCTCTTCGCTGCCGTGTCCGGTGTAATTGATCGCCAGCGTGCCTTCCTCGATGCTGCGTCGGAGTGCCGCGGCGGCGTCGGGCTTGCGCGAGTAGACGCACTCCGCCCCGAACTCGTAGAGGTAGACCCGATCGCGCTGCAACTCGGTGGGGATCGTCGCATCGGCGAGATCCTCGGTCTGCCGCGTGTGGGTGAAGAGCAGGGGATAGTCCGGAGAGAACCCCTGGCAGACGTCGTCGGCGATCAGGGTGAATCGGGTCCGCCAGTCTCCCTGCGCCTGTCCCGACTCGTAGGCGATCACCTTGTCGACGACCGCCTCCGCCGCCGCGGGCGTATCCGCGGGAAGCCTGCCGATCGCCATGTCCATCGCCGGATCGGCCGCCCCCTCGAAGAGCACGTAGAAGTCGTCCGACGCGAACTGCGGGGAGTACGGGGTGGAGATCAGGTTGGCCACGAAGAAGTTCTCGTAGGCCGGCAGGAAGAGATCGATTCGCTGCCCCCTCCAGTTCCGGAAGTCGTACGACGCGTCCCCCATCAGACAGACGTAGGAAGGTCCCGCCGCGGGATCCCCTCCGGTCCAGAAGAGGGAGGCGTAGTGCAGGAAGTTGCGGATGGCGACCGGATCGACCCGACCCGCGCTGAATTCGTCGTAGACGTCCTGCAGGCGGACCACGGCGGTGCGCATCCCTTCCCCGTCAGGACCATGATCCTCCCGCCAGGCCGCGAGGCGGGCGGCGGCGGCATACGCCCGGTCGGGGACGATCACGATGTAGTCCACCGCTGCGCTCCGTTCACGGAGATAGGAGGCCCCGGGCGGCTCGTCACGCACGATCATGGGCTTGACCGCTTGGTCCAGGTCGGCGACGAGCACCCTCCCCTCCCGCGCGGGATCCGCGTCGATCCCGAAACGCAGGACGAATCCCGAGCCGTCGGGCTCGAAGACCGCCTCGACCCTCTTCGTCCGGAGCGGATCGGTCGTCTCCAGGACGATCACCCCGGCCGTATCCGCCGCATCCGTGAATCCCTCGATCTCGAAACCGATCCGTTCGGCTCCCGCTTCCACGAGGAAGTCCATCGGCTCGTTCCGATAGATCAGACGCCGTTCGTAGTCGACCTCGAACCAGGCGAAGTACGACCGATCGTCGCGGCGCCCCAGGGTATCGACCACGTAGGGAGCCGTGAGCCCGATCTCGTTCTCCACGTCGGTGAACGTGAGACCGCCGACCCTGAGGTCGAAGTGGTTCCTCCGCTCCCACGATCCGGAACCGACCGAGTCGCCGGAGACATCGACGCGGATCAGGTGGTCCGGGTAGACCGATCCGCTGCTGCCGGTCGCCCCCCACATCCGGACGAGCAGCTCCCCCGTCGGATCATCGGCGGGATCGGGAAGGACGAAGTCGGCCGACACGCGGCGCCCGCTCGCCGTCGCCACGACCTCCAACCAGAACCACTTCTCCCAGGCGGGAAGCGAGTCGGCGACCTGGTAGAGGCTCCCCGGATAGTTTTCCCAGGGATGCGGGTCGTAGAACTGGTTCTCCTCGTAGTGGACCCGGTGCGGCGCGGTCGCGCGCGCGGCTCCCTGCGGGACCGTGCCGTCGATCCGTTCCCACCGGCGCGGCGACCCCTCGAAGTCCCCCCAGCTCAGCCAGTAGGTGTTGACGTTGCTGTACTGGGCCGTGCGGTATCGCTCGTAGAGAGCGTCGGGCAGACCGAACTCGGCGTACCAACCGTCCGGCCCGAGACCGCGGAAGAGGATTCGATCCTGCGGATCGAACCGTCCGTCTTCTCCCCCTTCCACTCGGATCGCGACCTCGTCGAGCCACTCGGGCAGCTCCAGCACGGTGCTCCGCTCCGGCAGGCTCGTTCCGCGACCCGTGAACAGACGCAGACGCGCGGGATCGTCGATCGCGTCCAGATCGAGACCCGCGGCCTGCAGGTCGCTTCCCGTGATCGCGTAGAGGTCGTGCGCGGGCACCTCGATCCGAAACCACGGGTTCCCCGTCGTGGAAAAATAGTCCCCCTGCAGCTTGTGCCGCGGCACACCGGATCGCCTCCAGGCGCGGGCCGCTTTGTCGTTGAGCAGCAGATCCCGGTACAGACCTTCCCAGCGGTCCCCACCGCCGACCCCCCGGGTCTCCCCCGCGGGGTCGAAGCGCACCTCGACGCGCAGGGAGCGTTCCCAGGACGCGGTGCCCGCCTCGAAGACGAGCGGGCTCCAGGTGAGGGAAACGACCCGCTGGTTTCGCATCCATGTCGGCTCTCCGAGGCGGACCGACGGACCGCCGTCCGACGCGACCGGGATCCTCTCCGCGCCGTCGAGCCGGCTCCGCAAGGGGATCCGATCCGCCGCGCCGGTCGCCAGCGTCACCTCGGCGCCCGGCGGGATCCCGATCCAGCCGGTCCAGTGCGGGAGCTGCCAGCCGTTGGCGGCCGGTTGGGACGCGAGCCCCGCGACCTCCAGGGAGGGCGGT
>WJJW01000378.1 GCA_014729455.1 Candidatus Eiseniibacteriota bacterium | reverse complement strand
GTGCTCGAAGACCCGCATCCGGCGGCGAGCAGGAGGACCGCCGACGTCAAGAGAACGGATCCGAGCGAGAGGAGCCGCGCTTGCGCGTTCTGCGGTCGGGGGGCCTCTCCTCCCATCGGTTGCGATCACCTGCGGATTCTGATTCGAGGCTTCATGTTCAGGATGCGGCCTGTCCGGATCCGGGTACCGCGACCAGGAGGAAGCAGTCCGCGAGCGCTTCCTTGAGGATCATCGTCGCGGCGCCGATTGCGATCGATTGGGGACCCAGCTTGCTGGTCACGAGCTCGGCGGCGGTCACTTGACTGACCAAGGTGCGTTGGCGGACCGTCTCCCGGATCGGGCCGAGCACGAGCTCGCCGAGACCGGCGACGTGACCACCGAGAACCACCATGGCAGGATTCATGAGATTGAGCAGGCCGGCCACGGCGATTCCGAGGTACTCGGCAGCCTCGGTGACGACCTGGCGCGCGACCGTATCACCGGCGATGGCGGCGCGCTCGATCTCCTCGATCGTCACGTGGTTCCCCGCGAGGACGCTCTCGTGGTGCGCGGCGAGTAGTTCGGCCGTGCGCTCGATCAGCGCAGGGGTGCCGACCACGGTGGCGAGGCATCCACGAAGTCCGCACATGCACTGCTTGCCTTGCGGAGCGATCGCCAGGTGACCGATCTCGCCGGCCACGCCGGTCGACCCGCGATAGATGTCTCCGTTCATCACGAAACCGCAACCCACGCCGGTCGCCACCTTGACGTAGGCCAGGTTACCGATCCCCCGGCCCACCCCCCACCAGTGTTCGGCGAGGGCGCCGAGGTTGGCATCGTTGTCCACCATGAGGGGCACCCCGAGCCGCCTCCCGAGCGGTTCCAGGCCCAAACGCCCCTCCCATGCGGGCAGGACCATCTCGGAGACCTCCCCCGGACGGGAAGGATCGACGGGGCAGGCGAGGGCGACGCCGATGCCGACGAGCGGGCGACCCGCCGCGGCCTCCGTAAGACATGTATCGCACAGCTCTCCGACCAGAGCGCGCGAACCATCCGGATCGTTCCGAACCGGATGCGGACGGGAATGCCAGGCCAAGACCCGCCCTCGCAGGTCGGTGAGTGCCACCGCTACATGCGTGGCGCCCATCTCTACCCCGAGGATCACGGCCGCATCATCCTGGAACTCCAAGATCACCGGTCGCCGGCCGCCCCTCGACTGCCCGATTCCCACCTCGGCGATGAGACCTGTCCGCAGCAACTCGCCAACGACCTCGGAGACGGTCGAACGAGAGAGCTTCTCCTCCTGCACGATGTCGGCGCGCGACATCCGCTTGTGCTCCCAGATCAGTCGTAGGATCCCGTTGGCCAACGGCCGGGGACGATCCGGATCATCACGCCGAACGCCCTTCCAGAGTCGGTTGCCTTCCAAGTCTCTACTTCCTCCTCCACTCCTCCATGCTCCCGAAGCTTGTACCACTCTAGCGGTGGAAGAGGACGTTATCCAGGAATACGGTCCTCGCGTCGGGAGACGAGATGACGATCTGCGCCAGATGGGCGCGGCTTTCGAGCGTGAAGTCATCGAGCGGAATGTCGAGGACCGACCATTCACCCGCGACGAAAGCCGGCGACGAGCTTGCGGTGAAGGAGAGTTCCGATTCGTCGATCGGGAGATTGTAGACCCCGTCCTCGCCGAAATCGACCAGCTTGACGCGGAAGACCGTGCCGACCGGTGCCCAGACATCCATCCGGACGTGCGTCATGTCGGTGGCGTCGATCAGATCGGTGACGAACTCGATCCCGGCGTAGACGAGGTCGGTGTAGGCTTTCGTTCCGTTCCGGTCGATCGTCTGGTCCGTGACCGGTCCACTCATACTCCATTCGGCGCGCCAGGTATCGACGAACACGTCGTCGTAGACGTCGCTGAAGAGAGAAACGACGTCATCGGCTGGATAGGCGGGCGTCGGGGCCGGTTCCTCCGGCGGCTGCACGACCTCCATGGTGATCGCACCTTCGACGTCGACGGTGTCGAGCTCCGCGGTGATGGTGGCGGATCCGCCCCCTACCGCGGTGATCACCCCATCGGCGGCCCGAACCACTGTCTCGTCCGAGGAGGAGTAGTCGAAGTAACCGGGAGCGTGTTCCACGACGACGTCCTCGCCGTTCACGTCGAAGGTCACACGCGTGTCCTCCGGCTCCACCATCGCCCCGATGAAGGTCTCGATCTCTTGGGAAGCCATCGTCGGCCTCGGCTGCGTGATGGTGCCGAGAGTGGCGAAGCGGACCTCGTCGAACCAAAGGGTATAGCCCGTTTCGTTCTCATACCCCTCGGCGAAGAAGAACAGTCCCCGTTCGAGGTCGAGCCGGGACGGGTTCGGGATCGGAACGACCACGAGCGTCCAGTCGGTGGTCAGGGGGATTCCGGTACGCTGGGCCTCGTAGAGCGAGGTCCCGGTATTGTCGTTGCCGAGACCGGCGACGTCGAGCGTCGCGTCCATGCTGGCGCGTGCATAGAAGACGAGAGCATCATAGGAGGACAGATCCCGGAAGTCGGTGCTGGTGAACGCGCCGCCGGCGTAGGTCCCTTCCGTCGAGCCCGGTCCCGGAACGGTGACCTTGAGGGAGGCGGTGCCGACGCGAGCCTGGTCCGCATCGATCGATACGGCATCGACCCGCGAGCCCGCGAATGCCTGATAATCGACCCCGCTTCCGAAGCCATCGTCGAAGACGACGGGGTCGGAGTTGCCGGGGGCGAGAGGGAGCGTGGCCAGGTCGCGCTCGCTGCACCCGGTCAGGACGGCCGGTCCGAGAATAGCCAGAAAGAGGACCAGGACCGGTAAGGCTGGAGAATCAGATCGGGATGACCACACGGGAACCTCCCCTCACTTTGTACGGGATCCGATCAAAGTATCCCGGATGGAGGAAGGCCTGTCAAGGAGAGCGGTGCAGCCCGGGAGAGGGACGGCGAAACCATGCAAGCACCGGTTTCCCCTCTTGACGGGTGGATCTCATAGGAATACTTTGTTCGGAGAACGCACAAAGTTCTGCTTGATCCGGAACGGATGATCCTCTGGACTCCGGGAGGAGAACGCTCTCGATGAACGCCAATCCGCCCCATCGCGCGACCGCCCCGGAGGACCGGGTCTCCTTCAGCCACCGGATCGTTTACGGTGCCGGCGCCTTCGTCAACAACCTGCTGGCCGCGGCCAGCGGCGGAATGATGATCGTCCTCAACCTCGGCCTCGGGATGAACCCCGCGCTCGTCGGCCTGCTCGGCGCGTTGCCCCGGCTGACCGATGCCTTCACCGATCCGCTCATGGGATTCATCTCCGACAACACGCGCACCCGCTGGGGAAGACGACGGCCCTACCTCTTCGTCGGGGCGATCGCGGCCGGACTCCTCTTCGCGCTGTTGTGGCAACTTCCCGGCGGCCAGAGCGAGACCTTCTACTTCGTCTGGTTCCTGGTC
>WJJW01000377.1 GCA_014729455.1 Candidatus Eiseniibacteriota bacterium | reverse complement strand
CTCGGCGCCCCGGACTTCGACGAGACGGTCGCCGCTCCGCCGAACGCGACCGGACCGGAAGGGACGATGACGAGCGATCCCCCGTCGACGGCCATGCTGTTCCGCGGTCCTCGGCCCGACTGCGCCGGGCTCCGCTCGCTCCGCTTTCCTCCCTTGCCCGGCTCGCTCGAGGAGGCCGAGGCCGTCGCAGAGCTCTGGCGCTCGTATCACGAACCGGCCTCGATGCCCGCACCCGTCCGGCTCCTGACCGGCCCGGCGGCGACCGAGACGGCGGTCAAGCGACAGGCGCCCGGCAACCGACTGCTCCACATCGCGACCCACGGCTACTTCCTCAACGGGACCTGCCCCTCCGGCTTCGGGGGGACACGCGGAATCGGTCTGCTCGTCTCGGATGAGAACGCCGCAGAGGAGGATCGGAGCGTGCGGGAGGTGGAGAATCCGCTGCTCCTCTCCGGTCTCGTCCTCGCCGGGGGGAACCGACGCGAGGCGACCGCACCGGATCAGGACGACGGCATCCTGACGGCTCAGGAGATCGCCGCCCTCGACCTCTCCGGCGTCGATTGGGCGGTCCTCTCCGCCTGTGAGACGGGCGTCGGAGAGGTGCTCAACGGCGAGGGGGTGCTCGGCCTCCGACGCGCCTTTCGGGTCGCCGGGACGCGAACGCTCATCACGAGCCTCTGGTCGGTCCGAGACGAGGAAACGAGACGCTGGATGGACGCATTCTACCGGGGCAGGCTCGAAGGGAAACGGGAGACGATCGATGCCCTGCGGGAGGCGGATCTGACGATGCTCGATGAACGTCGGCGTCGGGGCGCCAGTACCCATCCGTTCTACTGGGGCGCATTCATCGCCTCCGGCGACTGGCGGTAACGTCCGCTCCCTGCCACTGATTCTCCTGAATCTCGCGGCGGCTGGAGGCTCCGATCAACCGCTCTCTTCGGCCATCCGTCTCGGATCGTGCATCCCCTCCTTCACCCCGTAGCGCACCAGGAGAACGTTGACGGGCAAGGCGGCGAGGAAGCCGAGGGAGAGCGAGACGACGAGCGAGGACCAGAAGAGCGTGTCTCCCGGGCCGGCGTCGCCGGCGAGGAACAGATCGACCCCGATGGCGACGGCCTCCATCACCACGATGCTGGCCGACTCGCTGATCACCGCGTCCTTCAGAGCAGTGCGCTTCGCGATCCCCTCCTGCATGAGAGGCCCCACGGTGAGCAGGATCCCGAAGACGTAGGCGAGGGAGAAGGTGACGGCCACGACGATCGGCTGCGCCGCCGCCAGGATCCCGACGGTGACCAGGACGCCGATGATCTCGCCCATTCCGCAGCCCGAGTAGCAGTGGGCCGTGGAGCGCAGCCCGCGGCGCGCGAGGCTGTCCCGAGCGATCTGCTTGCGCCCCGAGTAGAAGTATGCCGCCAGGCCCAGCAGCCCCGAGTAGGCGACGGTCAACCCCCAGACCGCCTTCATGAGCGGCATGATCTCGGGGTTCTTGCGGCGCAGGTCGCGAAACAGGAGGGCGAGCGCGACGGCGGACGTCGCCATCCAGGTCCCCAGGAACCACCAGGTTCCGAGAAGATCCCGCGCCACGTTCAATCCAGACCTCCCCGCGGCTTCCAACTCGCCGCGTCCCGTTCGGTTGCGACTCGGCGCCAGGCTAGCAGACCTCCCGCGCGTCGCTCTGCGGGCGATTCCGTGTTTTCGGTCTCGGGAGTTTCCCTAGCGGCTCGGGCTTCCGCCGCCGCGTTCGCATTGCAGGCTCCCGGCATTCTCGAGGATGAACGGAATTCGTCCGAACCGAGGAGGCCTGGATCATGCATCGATCGATCTTCGCGATAGTCGGTAAGACCAACCCGCAGAGGAAGTTGCCACTCGCGGTGCTTCTGGTCGCGGCGCTGGCGATGGCCGCCGCCGTCCTGGTCTCGAGCCCCGCGGCTCGGGCCGAGCAGCTCCCCGCCTCCCCGAACTGGACCGTCGCCGACGGGACCGACTACACGAACTTCGGTACCGACGTCGGCACCGCCGGCGACGTCGACGGCGACGGCTACAGCGACGTCGTCGTGAGCTGTCCCGGCTACAACGCCGACGACGGTGCCGCGCTCCTCTACTGCGGCGGCCCGGACGGGTTGAGCGCCGATCCCTGCTGGATCGAAGTCGGCACCCAAGACGGCCGGCAGTTCTCGAACGATTCCTTCGCCGCCGGAGACGTCAACGGCGACGGGTTCGACGATCTGATCATCGGCGCGCGCGGCTACGACTTCCTCGGCCAGGCGAACACCTTCGAAGGCGCCGCCTTCGTCTACCACGGATCCGCATCCGGACCCGGGGGCTGGCCCGACTGGCAGGTCGAGGGAGAGATCGAGGACATGCAGCTCGGCTGGGAGGTCTCGACGGCCGGAGACGTCAACGCAGACGGATACGACGACGTGCTGGTCAGCTCGCGCGGCGCCGGCGAACGGGTCCGTCTCTACCTGGGATCGGAGTCGGGCCTCTCGGCCGACTGGGACTGGAGCGTGTCCGGCTACGGAGCCAGGATCGCCGCCGCGGGGGACGTCGACGCCGATGGGTATGACGACGTCCTGGTCGCGGATGCGGGCAGCAACCGAGCGTACGTCTTCTTCGGCTCCCCCGACGGGCCGTCCGCGAGCCCCGACTGGACGGGCACCGGGCCGTCCGGCGCTCTCTTCGGCGACTCGGTCGCCCCCGCCGGAGACGTCGACGGCGACGGATACGCCGACATCGTGATCGGCGCACCGCGACACGGCTCACAGGAGACCGGCCGGGCCTGGCTGTTCTACGGGAGCGCGACCGGTCCCGACGCGAGCGTCGACTTCGCCCCGTCCGGGCTCCCCGCCGATGCCGAGTTCGGGATCGACGTCCGGACCGCGGGAGACGTGAACGCCGACGGACTGGCCGACATCCTGGTCGGCGCGCACCACTTCGACGGCGCGGAACCGAAGCAGGGCCGCGTCTACCTCTACCTCGGCGACGTCGATGGTCTGCGGGAGTCGCCCGCCTGGTGGTTCGACGGCGACGAGTCGAACGGCTTCCTCGGCCAGGCCGTCTCGGGCGCGGGGGACGTCAACGCCGACGGGTACGGCGACGTCGTCCTCGGCGCCCCGTCGGCCAGCTTCGACGACTTCAAGGAAGGCGTCGCCCACGCGTTCTACGGAAGCCGCTCGGGCCTCGGCGAGGACGCCTTCGCGATCCGCCTGATCGGGCAGGAGGAGGCCGGCTACGGCAACCACGTCGCCTACGCCGGGGACCTGAACGGCGACGGGCTCGGAGACGTCGTCGCCGGCGCGTTCCGGTTCGACGGCGACTTCGCCGACGAAGGCACCGTGGTCGTGTTCCACGGGACCGTGACCGGCGGCGGGATCCTCGACTACGCGGCCCAGCGCTACGGGGAGCAGGCAGGAGAGTACTTCGGGATCGCGGCCGGCCGGGCCGGGGACGTCAACGGCGACGGGTTCGACGACCTCCTCGTCGGGGCGCCCACGCACGACGAGACCTTCCTCGACCAGGGCGCGGCCTACCTCTACTACGGATCCCTGGATGGGATCCCGACCGCGCCCGGCTGGAGCACGTTCGGGGCGGCCGACACATCCTGGTACGGCTACGTCACCACCGGCGCCGGAGACGTCGACGGCGACGGGTACGCCGACGTGCTGGTCGGCGCTCCCCTTCACACGAACACCGAGTCCCGTCAGGGAGCGCTGTACCTCTATCTCGGTTCGGAGGGCGGACTCGATCCCGCGCCGTCCTGGACGATCGAAGGCGACGAGCCATCGGCGTTCCTCGGCGAGGCGGCCGCCGGGGTCGGCGATCTCAACGGGGACGGCTTCAGTGACGTCGCCTACAGCATCACCGCCTACACCGACGCTTACGCCAGCGAGGGCGCGGTCTTCGTCCACTTCGGATCGGCCGACGGCCCGTCCGACGAGTACGACTGGGTCACCTACGGCGGCCAGGAAGACGCCCGGATGAGCCGCATGGCGGCGGCCGGCGACGTCAACGGCGACGGCTACGACGACCTCCTGGTGGGCACGCCGTTCTACGACGCCGAGATCTCGCAGGAGGGACGGGTCCAGCTCTTCTATGGCTCCCCCACCGGGCCGGGCGCGGAGCCGGACTGGACGCTCTACGGCGAGTCGGAGCTGGGTGGCTGGCTCGGCCGGAATCTCTCGACGGCGGGCGACGTCGACCGGGACGGCTACGCCGACTTCGTGGTGACCGAGGAGAACTACGACGGAGCCCTGAACAACGAGGGCGCGATCTACGTGTACCTCGGAGGACCGTCGGGACCGAGCCTCGGTTCGATGCACACCAGCGGCCAGGAGGACTGCGCGTTCGGCTCGTCCGTCTCGACCGCGGGGGACCTGAACGGCGACGGATTCGCCGACGTGATCGTCGGTGCCGAGGAGTACGACGGCGCGTACCCGGACGAGGGGGCTTTGTTCGCCTACCTCGGAAGCGACGATGCGCGGCGGGGCGGCCTCGACATCCGGCCGCGGCAGACGACGACCGCCGGGGATCCGATCGCTTGGCTGGGTGCGTCGGACTCGCCGTCGGCGTTCGGCCTCGCCGCGCACGGCAGGACCCCGATGGGGCGCGAGAGTGTCCGCTTGGAGTGGCAGGTCGCCGCGAGCGGCACCCCTCTCGACGGTCAGCCGGTTGCGGTCAGCGACTGGACCGACACCGGTGCACCGGTAGACGGCCTCGGCAGCGCGGCCCTGATCGAGGAGGTGGTCTCCGGACTCTCGCCGGAGACCCGGTACCACTGGCGGGTCCGGACCCGATCGCGTTCCCTGTACACGCCGCTGACGATGTGGTCCACGCTGGCGCCGACCGGAGCGTCGATGACCGCCGTGCGGACGGCGGGCGGCGCCTCCTCGGTGCCGACCCAGGCGAGCGTCGCCACGGACGTGAAGATCCTCGGCGCGGCGCCGAGCCCGATGCGCGCGGGCACGGCGGTGTCGTTCCGGATCCCGGAGCAGGTCCGGGTGACCATGAGCGTGCACGACGTCGCCGGCCGGCGCGTGGCGACGCTCGTCGACGGGATCCATCCGCCCGGGACGCACGTCGTCTCCTGGTCGGGGCGGAACGCGCGAGGCGGCCGGATCCCGAGCGGTCTGTACCTCGTCAGGCTGAAGACGCCAGCCGGGGCGGATGCGCGGAAGGTCTGGGTGACGCGGTGAAGCGGACGTCCCGAAGACCCTGATCCGATCAGAATTCAAGGTCGCTCTGATCGCCCCAGACCGGTCGCTGTCTGCCTGCAGGTCCTATCTCAAATAGCCGCAGCGAGATCCGGACAACCTCGAACGGGCGGCCTCGGAGGCGATTTCGATCGTCCCGAGAACCGTGCTGGCGGCGACTCATGCAACGGTTGCCGGCGCGGCGCACCCATCCGCCCCCCCCGGCGCGGCGATCTCCGCAAGCCATCTATGCTATAATCGACGGATAGCTCGTGGGTTGCCCACATAGACCGAACACCCGGTTCCACCATCGAGGAGTCTAGAATGAAGCCTTCCCGGATCCTGACGCTGTCCCTGCTGGCCTTGCTGTTGATTCCGGTCGCGCTGCCCGCGGCGGTCCCGTCCGAGGTGCAGCTCCGCTCCCGGACCTTCTCCCCGGCAACCGGCCTCGACGCGCTCGATCGGGCCGCCGAAGCCGGCGCGGAGACCCGCCACTTCCTGGTCCAGCTCGATCGCTTCGCCGATGAGACGGAGCGGGCGGAGCTGGCCGCCCTCGGGGTCCGGCTGCTCGACTACATCCCGCAGAACACCTGGATCGCCTCCTTCGCCCCGGAGGCGCTGGCCGACCCGCAGGTCCGCGCGCGGATCGTCTGGGCCGGCGAGATCG
>WJJW01000376.1 GCA_014729455.1 Candidatus Eiseniibacteriota bacterium | reverse complement strand
GTCGACGACCCATTCACCCATGAGACGGATCGTCTCCCCGGCCCGGACGCCGGGGAGTGTGCCGACGGCGGGGATCGTCCGGTCGCCGCCCTCCACGGCGAGCTGGATGACGCTCCAGCCGCTCTCCTCGTCGGCGTAGACGACCCGGTCGACGACCCCTTCGATCCGCTCGCGGTCCATTTGGGCGAAGAGTAGCCGCTTTGCGGACCCGGCGCGAAGGGACCCGCTCTATGCTGCGTTCGCGCGCTCGATCAGGCGCCGGACGGCCGCCCGGACGCTGGCGAACTCGGTCTCCAGATCCGCGAGGATCGACGGAGCACGGCTGAGATCCCCGGCGCGGCCGAGCTCCTCGAGCTGCCGGGCGAGGGTTCCGAGGCGCTCGGCGCCGATGTTGAGGCTCGCCCCCTTCAGCCGGTGGCCGGCCTGCTCGCAGGTGGGCGGGGAATGGGTCTCCAGGACCGCCGTCTGCAGGCGGGCGATCGTCTCCTCCCCGTCGGAGAGGAAGGCGCGCAGGGCGTCGGCGACGAACTCGGGATCGTCGAGCAGACCCAACTCCGCGAGGCGCTCCTCGATCTCAGGGTGATCCGAACGGGGGTTTTCCCCCGATCCGTTCGTGCGCATGCATCCTCCTTGGAGAAAATAGGTCTCTCCCAGGCGTATCGGTTTCCGGGGGAGGAGGCTTGAGCGGGGGGCTGAGAAACCGCCCCTGGTCTCCGGCGAGCGACCAGGGGCGGCAAATCGACCCGATGTCGAAATCAGGTCTACTGGTACATCATCCGGACCGTGCCCCAGCTCGTCTCACTGACCGGGACCGCGCCGCAGAGGTGGGCCCAGATCGTGAGGTTGACGCTAGTGAATGGATTGGAGCACATGCAGTCGTTGGAGAAGTAGGTATTGCCGAACGGACCGTTGGTGAAGTCCTCTCCTGTTACGGCGTAGAAGCTGTCGACCGGGCAGAGCATGATGCAGGCGTCTCCGCCGACCGCAACGTCTTGACCGAACATGATGTCATTGACACCTTCGACCAAGGTTCCGCTGGGGATGGTGTACCGGAAAACCTCGGTCCCATCATCGTAGATGACGACGTCGAGGTCTCCCTGGGTGACGATGAATTCGCAATAGAAGCCGACTCCGGAGATGCAGCCGGCCGCCGGGCACTGGATTCCGAGCTGCTGATTGTTGTTCAGGGTGTAGCCGGAGCCGATTTGGTCGTCCTGAAATCCGTACTGACAAACGTCCTGCCGATCCGGAAGCTGGATCGGTTCCCCGGCCGGTCCTTCAGTGACGTCCTGCGCAACACCGGGACTCACCGCGAGAACCAGGAAGCAAACCGTAGCGAGAAGCTTCATGAACACCTCCGTTGTGAGGAACAATCGCTGTGTACACATGCGCCTGCGGGCGAGACGAGCCGTCCGAAGTCTCTCGTCCACAGTGCAAGGAGATTAGCAGAGATCCTGCCAGGTCCTCAAGGAGGTCCGGCATTCAGGTATGACGCAATTGCAACAGAATGGCGGAAGCTGCCCTAATCCCCCACCCACAGGACCTGGCGGGCCATCACCCGGTCCGCACCCCGGACGCGGAGGAAATAGACCCCCGCCGGCGCCCGACGCCCGCTCGCCGTCCGGCCGTCCCAGACGATCTCGAACGGTCCCTCGCCGTCCACCGGGATCTCCAGCCGCGCGACGATCCGGCCGGTCGGATCGACCACGACGGCGCCGGTCGGCCGCGCGATCGAGGCGTCGACCCGGAACCGGACCCGGTCGAACGCCGGGTTCGGCCGCGGCAGCCCGATCCACGGGCTCACGAGCGGACCGAGGTCGTCCGCGGCGGTGGGATCCGGCACGGTGAGATAGGTCGCCGCGTTTTCGACTAGCTCGGCGCGGACCGGTCCCTCCGGCAGCCGGTCGAAGTGGAAGGCGAAGTAGACGATCTGTCCGTCGGCGGGCGTGCCGGGGTCGTCGTCATAGACGAGGATCCCCGCGTCGTCCGGAAACGCGGTCGTCCCGTAGACCACGTTCGCCTCCGGCAGCGGCTCGACCGCGTCGTTGTCGGCGACCCCCTGGTAATCGATCGCCAGGTCCGCGGGCAGGAGGTTCGGCGTCGTCGCCAGCGCGTGGTCCGGTTCGCGGAGCGCGAGATCCCCGGCGTCGCTCACGTCCCAGTCGGCACAATGCAAGACGTTCGCGCCGAACGACGGATAGCCCGGGTTGCGGAACACGTCGTATCCGACCTGCCCGCCCTCGATCAGCAGCCGCCCCCCGGCAGCGACGAACGCCTCGATTTCCCCGCGCAGCGTCGCGTCCGCCAGCGGGTCGCTGTTCCCGCCCGCGCTCCAGCAGAGCATCCGGTACCCGCTCCAGAGGGCCGGGTCGGTCGCCTGCGCGGTCTCGACGACGTGCGCGATCCCTGCCTGATCCAGCGCATCGGGGATCGTCGTCGCGGCCCCGTCCCGCACGACGAGGATCTGCTCCGACGCCGCCTGCAGCGCGAAATCCTCGACGCGATCGCCGTCGACGTCGACGAGCCGGCTCTCGGGGACGTACCCCTCGGCCGAGGCAATCAGGTCGTAGGTTCCCGCCCGCAGCGAAAGCTGGTAGTCGCCGGTGCCGGGATCGCAGTCGGCCGTTCCGGCCAGGGCGCCCCCGTCGTGGAAGTACGCGGCGACCGTCGCCGCGAGAGGATCCCCACTCGTCTGATCGGTCACGGTCCCGCTCACCAGGTAGGCTGGCAGCGGCTCCATCGCGATGTCGAGGACCGTGGCCGGGCCGTCATCGACGGCGATCCCCGGGATCGTCCGGGTCACGTAGCCGTCGACCTCGCAGGTGATCGTGTAGGTCCCCGGGAGCAGCAGCCGGTGATAGTCGCCGACGTCCGGATCGTTGCGGATCGTCTTGCCGATCTCGACGACGTCGATGGTCGCGTCGAGCGGATCTCCGGTTTCCGCGTCGGTCACCAGCCCGCGCAGGCCGCGCAGAGAGCGCTCCATCAGCCAGAGCATCGCCTCGCGGTTGTCGTCCCAGAAGGAGTCCATCCGCCAGTAGGCGGGCCACTTCGTGTCGGAGACCTCGATCGTGTAGTCGAGATCGCTCCGCCAGTGGTAGCACCAGTCCTGCAAGCCGCCGTGCACGACGTACCACTCCCAGCCGATCGTCACGCCGTTCGGGAAGTAGGGCGAGTTCCACATCGGCGGATTCCGGTACGAGTATCCGAGAGCGTATTCATGGACCATCTCGTGGTCGGGCGTGTACTCCTCCATGCTGTCCCACGGGTAGTTCACGACCAGCGCGCCGCCGTGGTAGTTCACCGAGAGGCAGAAGCGGTTCGCGGTCCCGAAGAGCATCATCGCCTGCGTCTCCGGCTCGCGGCCGGCCGGATCGTCGATCGGGTCGTCGACCGGGTCGGGATAGTCCCGGTTCAGGTCGACGCCGTGGGCGTTGTAGCGACTGACGGCGACGTAGCCGTCCGGGTTGTGCAGGGGCATCATCCAGAGCTCGATCTCGTCGACGTACTCGGTCAGCGTCGGATCGGTCCCGTAGCTCTCGAGCAGGAGCCGCGCGAGACGCATGCAGAGATCCATCCCCGTCACCTCGTCGCCGTGGATCGAGGAGGTGAAGCGGAACTCCGGCTCGTTCTCCTCGAGGTCGGGATTGTCGGTGATCTTCAGGCACCAGAGATCCCGGCCCTGGACCGACTGGCCGATCGAGACGACGCGGCAGAGGTTCGGGTAGCTCGCGGCCAGGGATGCCAGCTCCGCCTCGTACTCGGGGAACGTGGGCCAGTCCGTCCAGTCGCGCCTCCCCTCGAGACCGCTCCGGCGCGCCTCCAGCGCCAGGTTCCGCAGGATCCGGACGGCTCCCCCGCGCGCGACCAGCGCGGCCCGTTCCTCTTCGTCGACGTTGACCCGGACCCGCCATCCCCCTTCCGCCGGCTCGACCGCCTCCACGTCGAAGCCGGTCTCCTCCAGGAACGAGGGGTTCGTCTCCGCGGGGAACCACGCCACCGCCGGCTTCCGGTCGGAGAACGGGTAGGTCGGATCCGGATCTCCGGGTTCCCAGAGCGGGAGCCCGGAGAAGTCGGCGGCGTCCGCGACGCCCGAAAGCAGGAAGAACCCGAGAACGGCGAGAGTCGGGACCAGCACGGGGATGCGAAGCGACATCGGGAGCGCCTCCAAGCAGCGAAGTTGGTTGATCGACCCCATAAGTCTACCAGAGCGGGAGATCAGAGACCCAGAAGCAAAGCCGATTCTCCTATCTCCATTGCAAATCGCAACTTGCCGATATTCGTCGAAGCCGATTACAATTCTTGCACACCGATCGACCGGTCCGATCGTGGATCCGGCGATCGCCCCGCAGCGGACCTCGACGGAGGAGTGTATGAGCCTTTGCTACAGTCGGTTACGCCTGGGAATCGCTTTTCTGGCCGTACTCTGTGTCGTCTCGGCGTCGCGGCCGGCATCGGCCGAGCGGGCCCCGTCCCGGCTCGCGGTCGCCGAGGGCGACCCCGGTCGGATGATCCTCGATCTGGATCTGGGCGACCTCGATCTCCTCCCCGCCGACGTCGATGGCCGGGCCGCGGTCCGCCCCGTTCTCCCCGGCGCGGCGACGACGATGGAGAAGGGAGCCCCGCAGCTCCCCGTCCTGCGGCGCGCCCTCCTGATCGACGATGCGGCCGAGTACGAGGTCCACGTCCTCGAGATGGACGTCGACCTCGTGCCCGCCGATCTCGTCCCTCCTTCCAAGGGGCATCTCAGCCGCGATCGGGATCCGCGCCGGATTCCCTACGAGTTCGGGACCGCCTACGCGCGCGACCGGTTCTACCCGGAGGAGAGCGTCGTCCTCCACGAGCCGTTCGTGCTCCGCGATTTCCGGGGTCTGGTCCTCGAGGTGCGGCCGATCCGCTACAACCCGGTGGACGGCATGCTGGCGATCGCCCGCCGCATGACGGTCGAAGTGAGAAGAATCGGCGGACCCGGCGCGAACCGGATCGAGCGGGCGGCTCCGCCGCGCGGGATCGACACCGAGTTCCTCCCGGTCTACGAGCGGACCTTCGCGAACTGGGACACCGAGGGGATGCGCTACGAGATCCTCCCGGAGCCGGGCCGCTGTCTGATCCTGACCGCCGACGAGTTCCACGACGCCGTGCTGCCGCTCTACGAGTGGGAGCTGCAGAAGGGGATCCCGACGATCCTCGCTCGTCTGTCCGAGGTCGGCGGGAGCGCGGCGCAGGTAAAACAGTATATCCAGTCGCTGTACGACGAGCCGGAGGGGCTCACCTACGTGATCCTCGTCGGCGACGCCGCGCAGATGCCCTATCTCCGCGGAGCCGCCGAGAACGCCCCGTCCGACCCGATGTACGTGAAGCTGGCCGGCGGCGATCACTACCCCGACGCGCTCATCTCGCGGATCTCCGCGCAGAACGTCCAGCAGGTGGAGACGCAGGTCGCCCGCTTCATCCGCTACGAGCGGGATCCGGACGAGGGGACCGAGGCGGCCTGGTACCGCATGGCGACCGGCGTCGCCAGCGGCGACTACGGCGGCGGCGCGTACGACTGGCAGCGGGCGGACCTGCTGCGGGACGTCCTTCTCGGAGCGACCTACGCCGAGGTCGACCAGATCTACGCGCCGGACGCGACGAAGGCGATGGTCACCGCGGCGATCAACGAGGGGCGCGGGCTCCTGAACTACATCGGCCACGGCGGGGTCACGAGCTGGGTGACGACCGGCTTCGGCGTCCAGGACGTCCACGCTCTCGCGAACGGATTCCGCAATCCCTACATCTGCGACGTCGCCTGCCTGAACGGCGATTTCACGTACAGCGAGTGCTTCGCCGAGGCGTGGCTCCGCTCCGGCACCGCCGAGGCCCCGCGCGGCGCGATCGGGATCTACGCCTCCTCCACGAACGCGAGCTGGGTCCCTCCGTGCGACCTGCAGACCGAGGTCGTCCGCCTGCTCACCGAAGAGGTCGTCCTGAGCCTCGGCGGGCTGAGCTTCAACGGCCTGATGAAGGCGATGGATCTCTGGCCCGGCTACGAAGCGACCAAGCTGATGGAGCAGTACCACCTCTTCGGAGATTGCACGCTCCTCCTGCGGACGAGGGAGCCGCAGCCGGTGGCGCTCGCCCACGAGGGGGAGATCGCCTTCGGGCAGTCGACCTACACGGTCGATGCCGGGGTCGCCGGCGCGCGGGTCGCCCTGTACGACGCCGGGGTCCTCTACGGATCCGCCCTCGCCGGACCGGACGGCGTCGCCGTGATCGGGATCGATCCGCTTCCTCCGGCGGGAGCCGATCTCGTGTTCACCCTGACCGGTCCGAACCTCGAGACGATCGTCGAAACGGTTCCGGTGCTTCCGGCGGCGGACGCGGAGGTGGCGCTGGCGGAACACGACGCCGGCGGCGCGCCGCTCGACGCGGGCCGGCCGCGGGAGGTCGCTCTCCGTCTCCGGAACGACGGCACCGACCCGGCGCGCGCGGTCACCGCGCGATTGCGCCCGCTCGACGCCGGCGTTGCGCTTCCCGACTCGACCGCCGCCTTCGGCGACATCGCGCCGGCCGACTCGGTCTGGGGCTCGGACAGCTTCGTGGTGATCCCCGATCCGGACCTGCCCGACGGGGCGGAGCTGGCGCTGCTCGTGCTGATCGACGCGGCGGACGGTCTCTCGTGGGCCGACACGCTTTCCCTGCCGGTGCGCGCTCCCCGGATCGTCTACGTCGAGACCGTCGTCGACGACGCGGCCGGCGACTCGGATCGCCGCGTCGACGCCGGCGAGCGCGCGGGCCTGACGATGCGGATCGAGAACGCGGGATCCGGAGACGCCATCGGCCTGAGCGCGCTCCTCTCCTCGGTCGACCCGCGGATCGAGGTGACGCAGCCGGTTTCGGGCGCCGATACGCTCCGTGCCGGGGAGGCGCGGCTCCTGACGGCGCCGTTCGAGGTCGAGGTCGAGGCCGGCGTGTCCGAGGGGACGGCCGCGTTCCTCCTCACGGTCGAGACGGAGACCGGGACGGTGGCTTCGATCGGGACCGATCTGCCGATCGGCGGCTATTTCGAGAGCGTGGAGCACGGCAGCCCGGGCGTCACCCACGCCCCGGCGGACGGCTTCGCCGATCAGTGGCACATCTCCGAGGAGGCGAACGCGACCCCCGGTGGCCTCCGGAGCTGGAAGTGCGGGGCGGCGACGCCCGACAGCGGATACGCGGGCCTCCTCGACGCGCGGCTCGAGCCGCCCTCCCTGACGGTCGGTCCCGGCGCGCGGCTCACCTTCTACCACCGGATCGAAGCGGAAACCGATCCCGGGCAGGAATCTCTCGCCTTCGACGGCGGGGTCGTCGAGATCTCGCGCGATGGGGGACCGTACGAGATCCTCGTCCCGGAAGACGGCTACACGCACACGATCGCCGATCGTGGAGCCGGGGGACCCTTCGCCGGCGGCACGCCCTGCTTCTCGGGAGCGATCTCCGGAGAGCGGGCCGCCTTCGACCTCGGCTCCGGCGGAGCGATCCGGATCCGGTTCCGGTTCGGGTCCGACTCGACCGGCACCGGCG
>WJJW01000375.1 GCA_014729455.1 Candidatus Eiseniibacteriota bacterium | reverse complement strand
TCCCTCCGGAGCGGCGTAGACCACTGACCAGTCCAGGTTCCCCTCTGGATCGTAGCGAACGGTGATCCAATCCTCCCGGTTGTTGGAGTTGTATCCGTAGCCGGCGACGTAGGCGTTTCCTTCCGCATCGAGCGCCAGATCGGTCCCCGTCGACTGGGCGTAGCCGGCAAGGTGGTGCCGCGTCCAGAGCGGCGTCCCGACCGCGCTGATCTTGCGGACCACCATGCGGATGTCGTTGTCGGGGTGCCAGCTCTTGCCGGCGACGACGACGTCGCCGCCGGGGGTGAGCTCGATCCCAGCCGCGGCTTCCCCGGACGGCCCACCGCCCGAGTAACCATCGATCCAGAGGATCACCCCGTCCGGATCGAGCTTGACGGTGACGAGGTCCTGGTTCTCCCCGGGTTGCGCCAGCTCTCCGACGGCGTAGACGTTGCCCGCTCCGTCGACGGCGAGATCGGCGACCTCCTCCGAGGTGGCGAAACCGTCGATGGTCCGGTCCCAGAGCAGGGTCCCGTCCGGCGTGTACTTGAGGACCGACATCGCCAGGTCGTTCGCCCGAAGTTCCGAGTAGCCTCCCGCGAGCACGTTCCCGTCGCCGTCAACGGCCAGATGGAACGTGGCGTCCCACTCGCCGGCGCCGTCGTACGTGCGATCCCAGATCGGCGTCCCGTCGAGGTCGTACTTGAGCAAGAGCGCATCGAAGCCGTCGCCGTCCCAGGCCGCTCCGGCGACGTACAGGTCGCCTGTGTCGGTCAGCAGGATCGCGCCGGTCTGCGCGTTGTGGCCGGGCACGCGATGACGGCGTTCCCAGAGCAGGTCGCCATCCCGCGAGTACTTCAAAGTCGTCGCGTCGATCCAGCTCGGCTGACCACCCTCGGTGGACCAACCGGTGACGTACACGTTGCCCGCCTCATCGACGGTGATCGCCCCCGCCTGGTCCGGCTCGTTGGAGCCGGTGAAGCCCTCGTAGGTTCGGGACCACTGCTCGGCTCCTTCCGGTCCGTACTTGACGGTGATGTATGCCCGCGCGTAGTCGACGATCGTGTAACCCGTGACGTAGAAGGATCCGTCCCGCAAGAAGGCGTCCTGGATCCGGTCCTCGTCGCTCTCGGGCCCGTTGTAGTCGGCGACCCACTGGATTTCGGGTGGATCGGCCCACGCGAGGGGAGAGAACGCGCAGAGCGAGAGCAGGATCGATGCGATCAACCAACGTTTGCAGCCTTCCACGCAGACCTCCTTCTTCGGACCGTAAACTGGATGAGGTTCGAGTCTATCATCATCGGAGCAGCGTCAATCGCCGGCTCTCCGTCCTTCCCGATACGGCCAGGCGGGAGAAGTAGACACCGGCGGGCAAGGGACGGCCGTGGGCGTCTCGACCGTCGAATTGGACGCCGTGCACTCCTTCCGGCCGCCGTTCGTCGACCAGCGTTCGGACAACGCGGCCCGATGGACCATGGATGGTGAGTCGGACCGGACTCTCCGTCGGCACGCGATAGCGGATCGTCGCCACGTCGAAGGCCGGTTCCGGACGGCTCGGGAGCAGAAGCCGAGCCGTTTCGTCGGCTGGAGAGCTGGAAACCGTCGTCGTTCCCTGGTCGAAGAAGAACGCTCCAATGTCCGCGATCGTTCCGTCCGGATCGGCCGGGGAATCGGCGTTACCCGCGTCGATGCAGGGCGAATCCGGCTCGAGATGGAAGTCCCCCTGGCTCTCGGCGACGAACCGCGGATCCAAGAAGATGTTGAAGTTCGCGTCGCAGGGATCGCCGTTCCGATTCTCCTGGACGATCTCGCCGAGGCCGTCCGGGACAGAACCGCCGCCGAAGCGCCCGTCGCTGTTGCCGTGGACGTCGCAGTACTCCACCAGCGTTCCGGACGCCCCCGGGTCGAACCAGATGCCCGCCCCGACGTTGTCGGAGACGATGTTGTCCGTCATCTCCACGTTGTAGGTGCCGAGATAGATCCCGCCGCCGTGAGCGTTGGTGTAGTGCACCTCGTTGTAGGAAATCGTGTTCCCGCGAAGGACCGTTCCATCACTGAAGTCGTCGATGAAGATGCCGCCGCCGACGGACTCCGCCTCCGTACCGCTGTGGGTCAGGTAGTTTCCGGCGATCACGTTCTTCTCCAGGATCGTCTCGCACTGTCGGAGGGCGATCCCTCCGCCCCGTGAATTGGTGGCCCCGAAGAAGGTGAAGGTCTCGACGCGATTGTCGAGGATACGGCTGTTCGTGATTCTCACCTGGGAGTCCTCACAGTAGATCCCGCCTCCCTCCGCGCTGTTGGAGGAGTCGATCAGGTTGTCGCGGAACTCGCACGCCTCGATCACGAGATCGGAACCGACGCCGTACAGACCGGCTCCGAAGTAGTAGGCGTCATTCTCCCGAACCATGCACGCTTTCATGACGAGATCGGAGTCGAGGCACGCGATTCCGCCTCCCGATTCGTAGGTGGCGGCCCGGTCGCCGTGCTCGATCACGCAGTGTTCGAGTCGATTCCCCGTTGCGGTCTCCTCGATCCGAATGCCGCGCCAGCCGAGTCCTTGTGCGGGTCCGGTGAATACGATCGGTTGGTTCTCGCCGCCGATCGCCTCGATCGTACCCTGCACCGTGATGCCGACCTCGGCGTCGGCAAAGACGAGTACGTTCGGCTCGATCGCAAGCGTCTCTCCCACGGGGATCGTCGCGTCGCCCTGGATGAGATACGGGGAGCCCTCCACATCCCAGACGCCCGACACGGAGCCGCCTTCGACGATCGTGTCGGACCTGTAGATCGTGATCCGGGCGACCTCGTAGCCAGGGGTGGTGAAGTCGGCCTCGGCGAACATCGGATCGTCGAGGATCCCTCCGCTGCCCGGTGGATTGTAGCCGGGATGCTCGTGGATGACGCCGTTCTCGTCGACCCCGGTGTCCGGCTCCGTCTGCCCGAAGAACGCGGTGTGCTCGGGGATCTCGTCGTTGACCTCGGTACCGGCGTCGAGCACCGCGCCCCCCGAAATGGTGAGGTAGGCGCCGAGGAAGTTCCCGTTGGCGTCGAAGATGCGGGTCGATTGCGGCGCGTCGCTCCCGATGAACGCGTCATTGCTCGGAATCACCATCGACAGGTAGCTGAAGAACCGGTTGGCGGGGTCGGAGGCGTCGAGGACGAATGTCGCGGTAGCGGATTCCCCGGGAGCGATCTGGGGGATTCCCTGGTCGCTCGGAATTGTCTCCTGGCTTCCGCCCGGCTCCTCGGAGGCGAAGTCGTCGAAGAGGGGGGCGGTGTTTCCATCTTCGGCCAGCCGCTCGACGAAGGGGTCCGCGGCCGAGCCGACGTCGAAGGCTTCATAGTCTCCGTCATGGAATCCCACCCAGGCGGGCGTGAGCCAGGTGCCGTTCTCCGGCGCGAGGTTTTCGATGACGACCGTGACCCCGACAGGCGCTTCCTGGGCGCGGGCGTCTCCGGCTGTGACTCCTGATGCGATGGCAATGGCGAACGTGAGGGCGAGAATGGCGGCCGGGATGCAGCGAATCAGCACGGAATCCTCCTCGTAGCTCGTTGTCTCCTTTCTTGGCATTCAGACGTTCCAATCAGAAGCGCCGGTTACCGGCGGCGGCCAGCTTCTGGATCGGATACGTCGGGGAAAGGGGGCCGTGACAGCCGTCAGCGCTACTCCTGCTTGCCGGCGATCGCTCGCTCGAGCCCCTCGGTGCCGTTGCCGAGATCCCGGATCACCTCGTCCGAAAGCGAAGCTGAGCTGTCACGACGGCTCCTGTTTCTCGTACGGAGCCACGAAGACCGGCCGCCCTGCCGACGGACGAGGAGGCACCATGAAGAGGATCGGCCCTCGTTTCGATCGAGATCTCTCCGGTCGCGGAGGATTGGTTCGCCTGCATGTATGACCACTCCCTCGAGTTCGCCGCCACCGATCTCGATCTCCGAGGAGTGCCGGCCGACGCCCCCGCTGCGGCTTTCGGGATTCCCGGAGCGATCAAGGTCGGGGCGGAGCCGAGCGCGTTCCGGCATGCGACCACTCTGCGTCACGCCGGGACCTGCCATTTCCGGTGGCGAGCGAGAGGTTCCACGGCGACGGAGCGACTGGTCCTGACACGCTGAGGACGTTCTGAGCTGTGTCGCCGGCACGGGATCGGGTATCTTCATCGGTTGGGAACCACCGCCACAGGGAGAAGAGCCCGATGCGCACTGTCGCCGTCGTCAATCCGGTCTCGGGCCGCCTCTCGCCCGAGGAGAAGCGGGATCTGTTGATTCGGGAATGGGGCCGGGATCTGCGGCTCACGGAGACCTCCGCCGATGATTCGGTGGAGACCTGGCTTCCGGTGGTCCGGGAGGAGCGCCCCGACGTCGTGCTCGTGGGAGGCGGCGACGGGACGGTACGGCACGTCGTGGCGGCCCTGCGCACCGCAGGGGAGCGGTTTCCCGTCGCGCACCTTCCGTTCGGGACCGCAAACCTCATTGCCCGTTCTCTCGGCTTTTCGGGCGACGCCGAAGAGGCGGCGGAGGAGATCCGCCGCGGCAAGACACGGTCGTTCGATCTGGGCGAGGTGGACGACGGATCGCTCTTCATCCTCGCCGCGTCGCTCGGGATGCCGGCGGAGCTCCTCGACGGCGCGGAACGGACCAGCAAGGACAAGCTCGGGTTCGTGGCCTACCTCTACGGGGGGATCCGCAGCCTGGAGCGCGTGGCCAGACCCGGCAAGGTGCGTGTGATCAGCGGGGACGAGAAGCTTGCCGAGCTGCAGACCGGCGCCCTGTTCGTGGCGAACCTGCTCCGGCTCGAGGAGTTCGCGCTCGACATCGGCAAGTCGATCACGCCGCATGATGGACGACTCACGATCGCGGCGATCACCACGGAGAATCTGCTCGAGTTCGCGTGGACCGCGATCGAGTTCATCTCAGGACGTGAGAAGCAGAGCGAACGGATCTGGATCCGGAGCTTCGACGAGATCGAGATCGTCTTCGGCGA
Source organism: Candidatus Eiseniibacteriota bacterium (assembly GCA_014729455.1). Lineage (GTDB taxonomy): Bacteria > Eisenbacteria > RBG-16-71-46 > CAIMUX01 > VGJL01 > WJJW01. Next base: position 2,091 of record WJJW01000375.1, on the reverse strand, counting down.
GCCGTGGAGGATCCAGGTCGACGGGGAGGAGCTGGGCAGCCGGGATCGCGTCGAGTTCCGTACGCTGAAGGACGCGTTCGACTTCGTGGTGAGCGAGAGCTACGAGGGGTGACCGAACGCAGAGGGTCTCCCCTGCGCTCCTAGCCGATCGTCTCCGACCCGAGGCTCGCGCGGGAGAGGTCCCGGCCGGCCTCCCGCTTCACCGACTCCACCGCCCCCTCGGGAATCAGGCCGATCGAGGCGGCGTGCTCGGCGAAACGCACGCTGCTCTCACCGCTGAGGAGCGGTACCCCGATCTTCTCCGCCTCCTTGGCGACCTCCTCGACGACCTCGTCCTTCTGGGATAGGAGCCCGGGATCGACGTCGCGGATGTAGATCGCGCGGACCCGGCCCGGGTGCTTCCGGGCGATCTCGACGTAGGTCGAGGCGTCGTGCTCGCCGGAATCGCCGAGCAGGACGGTGGGCAGATCCGGGTAGCTTCGCAGGAGCTGGGTGATCCGTTCGATCTTGTGCCGGTTACCGGGCGGTTTGACGAGCTTGTCGTCGTCGAATCCCCAGTCCTGCAGGAAGATCGGTCCTTCTGGAATCCGGTTCACTTCGAGGAAGTCCCGGAGCAGGTCGTAGAGGTTCCATGGGCCGTTCGAGACGTAGAAGATCGGGTTGATCCCGGCCCCCGGACGCTCCGCCTTCGGAGCGGCGTCCCACCGGAAGGCCTCGTAGAGCGCCTGGACGCCCGGCAGCGCCGAGCGGGTCCGGGCGTTGGAGAGGAACGTGAGCCGCGCCATCAGCAGCAGGCTCGTGATCCCCGTCTCGATGACGGTGTCGTCGAGATCGCTGACCACGAGGTAGCGCGCGGCGTCGCCCGGGAACAGGACCCGATGGGACGACTCGGCCTCGTTCTCGCCGCGCTTGGTTCGCGCGTGCACGCCGCGCCAGCGGAGCCCGCGGGTCCGTTCGTGACGCCGGGGAAAGGTCGCGAAGTAATACCCCTCCTCATCGGTGCGAACGGTCTGCGTCATTCCGCCGTAGGCCAGCTCGACCTCGATGTCCGGGATTTCCCGGCTGGCGATCCTGCGGTAGGTCTCGGCGAGGTTCGTCCACCAGGTGTCGTCCTCCTGAGGACCACCGTGGGGAGCATTGGCGAGCACCCGCCCGCGCACCCGGACCTGCTCATGGTCGGCGTAGCCCATGAAGGCGACGATCACCTCCGGCTTGTCCCAGCCGAGACGTTCCGAGGTCTTGCGCCACATCACGTCGATCACGTCTTCGACGCGGCTGGTCGCCTTGGTCATGAGGTCGGTGATTTCTTCTTTCCAGGTCATGGTCGTTCCCCCCCGCCGCCGGAAACATCGCATCTTGGCGGGAATGGGAGGAGGGCGTCAACTGCGGCGCCGGCGGCAGCAACCGGCCCGGCTCAGGTGGACCGGGCCGCCCTCGATCCGGAGGGCACGGCCTAGGACGAGGGCGCCGGAGAGCTTGTGGCGGGCCGCGTCGAGGATCCGCCCGAAGGTCGTCCGGGAGACGTTCATCCGATTCGCCGCTTCCTCGTGATAGAGCCGCTCGTGATCGGCTAGCCGGAGCGCCTCGAACTCGTCGAGGGTCAGCGTGATCTCGTCGAGTTCCGTGATCGGGATCCCGATCGGCTTGAAGGTCGAGATCGCCGGAGTCCTCGAAATGTGTCGGTAAGAAAACGGTCTGGACACGGCTGCACCTCCGGATATATGTTATGGGCATAAGTTCATTACGGTCAACGAGCGGTTCGGTGCGCGACGCTGCGGTGAAGTGGGGAGGGGAACCGTGACCGAGATCGTCTATCGATCGATCGGGATCATCCGCACGCCCTATCGGGTTCTCGAAGAGATGCCGATCCAGCCGCGCTGGGCGTCGGGAGTCCGCGGGACGGTCGAGCTGGATCAAGGACTGCGCGACGGACTGGCCGATCTCAACGGCTGCTCCCACGTCGTCCTCCTCTACCACTTCCACCGCGCCGGGACGGCGCGACTGCGCGTGGTGCCATTCCACGACGTCGTCGAGCGGGTCGACATGCTCGACGGTACGCCGCTGCTTGACATCAAGCCGCACGTTTTCGAC
>WJJW01000374.1 GCA_014729455.1 Candidatus Eiseniibacteriota bacterium | reverse complement strand
TCCGACTCCGGTCTGGCGGAATCCGACCAAGCGGTCATTCGGATCCAGCAGCCGCAGCTCCGCCCCGGAGGCGTGCGGCGCGCCCCGGCGGTCGAGCACGCGAACCTTCAGGTATCGTCCCTCGCTCCATTCGTTCCGCACGGGCAAGGTCTGCCGGCCGTCCCAAGGGAGAAGCAGGAGATCGAGTCGTCCATCATCGTCCAGGTCGGCGCATCGGCCGTCCATCGCCGGAGGGGAATTCGCGATCCAGGAAGGCTCCGATCGCCAGCGGAAGCGACGGCCGTTCTCGACGTTCTCCAGGTACACGTTGCGGAGCTGCTGGGTGGGGGAGGGAGGTTCCCACCGTCGGTCGAACCCGCAGAAGAGATCGAGATCTCCGTCCAGGTCGAAGTCGGCGAGGAGCGGGATCCGAGCGTGGTCGAGCGGGGCGTCGTCCAGTCGGTCGCTGATGTCGATGAATCCGCGCCCGGGGCCGTCGTTGCGGTAGAGCAGGCTCCTCCGATGGGTGATGTCCGGTTCGTGTCTCTGCCGGCGCAGATCGACGGTGATGAAGAGATCGAGATCCCCGTCGCCGTCGATATCTCCGAAGGCGGCCCCTGTCTGGCGGTTCCCACGTTTCGGGAACCACTGATCGGTCGCGCAAACGAGCGTGTCTCCTTCCTGAAGGAAGACATCGGAGTTGCAGGCATAAAGATCGAGGTCGCCGTCGTTGTCGATGTCGCCGACCGCAACCGCACTGCGGTAGCCGGTCACATGGCCCGCTTCGGCGGGCGGTGCGGTGGGTGGTCCCACGGTCCACTCCCAGGGTTCGTGCGAAACCCAGAGAGTGTCGTGGTAGGGAGAGGCGACTCGGTGCACCAGCAGCTCCGGGCCGGGTGCGGGGAGAACGTCGATCGGGTCGACCTCCGAGGGGAACATCCCCGGCATCGGGTCGAGCTGAGGAGCCGGCATCTCCCGGAAACGGCCTCCTCCGAGACCGCGGAAGAGGCGGAGCTTGCGGTCGGTCATCCCGGTCAGGTCGAGACGACCGTCTCGGTCGAGATCGGCGAGCCGCAGGGACTCGACGGAGCGCAGGAAGCCGAGCCCGTTCTGCTCGCCCGAGATCTGTTCCCGCAGCCCGTTCGGGCCGCCGAGCAACAGGAGCGGCGCTGCGTCCCGTCTTCCCAGGATCAGATCGAGATGGCCATCGGCATCGAGATCGCCGAGAGTGAGACTCGTGTTCTTCGCCTGGATCGGACTCTGCTGAGGGGAAACCTCCGCCGACTCCGGGTGGATCTCCGGCGGTCCGATGCGGAGGTCGTCAACCAGCACCGCCTGGTCGATCGGGAAGAGAAGCCGCAGCTCGATCCGGACGATCTCGAACGGGGGAGGGATCGTCTCGTTGAGATGGTTCTTGATCGGCTCGACCACCACGCGGTGACGCCTGCTCACATCGACCTGCTCGGGATCGGACCAGGGCCAGCTTCGCTCGAACAGGCTGTGGCTCGCCCAGACCCGGTGTCCGATCTCACCGGTTCTCGGACTGCGCAGGAGCAAGACGACCATCGCGCCGTCGTTGTAGTCCACGTCCCGGATCCACCAGATCCAGGAGATCTCGGTCAGGGAGTCGACGGGAAGGGGCGGATCGAGATCGCGGTAGATGTTGACCTGTTCGTTCGAGTACCGGACGGTCGTGTCCCATCCGGCCCCCTCCATGAGAATCGACCTCTCTCCTTCCAGGGGGCGGCTTTCCGAGATGCTGGCGTTCAGGTAGGGCTGGTCCTGCTCCGGGATCGTCCAGGGGGCGAGATCGCCGCGCTCGAAGTCGAGGGTGATCGAAGCGGTGTCAGCGCGGTTCCCCCGCTCGCTCTCGATCGACGGCAGCGGACGGGGGGTAGGACCGACGGGCCAGGAAACGGCGCCGCAAGCGACGAGGGAAAGCAGGCAGCGTCGCAGCCATCGCCGGCTTCTGGGGCGTATCGACACGCTGTTTCGTCTATCGGTTGTCTCTAGCACGTTCTCGCAGGAAGCGCTCCATCAAACCATCTGTCGCCGGACGAAGGGTAGCACGGGCGACCGGATCGGGCCAGTGCGGACCACGGCGGTCATGCCGGTGTGGACCCAGGAGCTCTGGAGAGATCGGTCCCTGTCGAGCGTCCTTCACCCGTCCCCGCCCTTCCGGTACAATCTTGCTGCGGAATCACCACCCTGACCGAGAGAGGACCCTCGCCATGATCCGATCCCTGATCGTTCTCATCCTCGCTTCGTTCACCGTTTCGGCCGTCGTTCCCGTCCTTGCCGACACGCCTCCGCCGATCCCGACCGCGGCGGACCGCGAGCGGTTCGTCACGGCCCACAACGCCGCTGCGCACGGGCACTGGGCGCTGGACCGCGCCGCTCCGCGCGCGGTGCACGACGAGTACGACGTGACCCACTACGACATTACGATGAGCGTCGACATTCCCGACGAGATCGTCTACGGGACGGTCACGGTGACCGCTGCCTCCGCCGTGGCCGATCTCGACGAGATCGCGCTCGACCTCTACGAGTGCTTGACCGTCAATCAGGTCCTCGTCAACGGCTCGCCGGTCTTCCATTCCCACGAGCCGCCGATCCTGCGGGTCCCGCTGGACGGAACGTATCAGCCGGGGGAGACCTTCACCGTCACGGGCACCTATCACGGAACGCCCGAGTACAGCCTCTCGCCGTTCCGCTTCGCCCAGCAGCCGGACGGCCGCCCGATGGTCCTCTCCTATTCCGAGCCGTACGGCGCGCCGGCCTGGTGGCTCTGCAAGGACGATCCGAAGGACAAGGCGACCTACGACCTGCACTTCACCGTCGCCGACAGCATGATGGTCGTCTCCAACGGGATCCTCGAGTCGGTCGACGACAATCACGACGGGACGCTCACGTACAACTGGAGCACCGACTACCCGATGTCGACCTATCTCTTCTCGATCTGCGCGACCGTCTACGAGAGCTGGACCGAGGAATACGTCGCAATGGACGGCGAGACGACGATGGACATGGACTACTACGCGTATCCCGCGGACCTCGCCGACGCGCAGATCGACTGGAGCAACAATCTCCAGATGATGAACTACTACCGGACGCTCTTCGGCGAGTATCCGTTCCTCGAGGAGAAGTACGCGATCGCGGAGTTCCAGCATCCCGGCGCCATGGAGCACCAGACCGCGACGAGCATGGGATGGCTCTGGCTCACCGGAGACAACCGGAACGACTTCGTCGTCGCCCACGAGCTCTCGCATTCCTGGGTCGGAGACATGATCACGATGCGGACCTGGGACCACACGTGGACCAAGGAGGGGTTCGCGACCCACTGCGAGGCGCTCTACTTCGAGAATCTGTACAGCTCGAACTACTACCATTCGTACATGAACGCGATGAACGTCTATAACTACGCCCAGTTCCAGCTCCATGGGATCAACCCGCCGCTGCACGCGGCGATCTACTACAAGGGAGCGTGGGTCCTGCACATGCTCCGTCACGTGATCGGCGACGCCGCCTTCTTCGACGGGCTGATGGCCTACACCCAGGATCCCGACTACCGGTTCGGGGTGACCGACACGGACGATCTCCGCGACACGTTCGAGGGCGTTTCCGGGATGAATCTCGACTGGTTCTTCGACCAGTGGATCTACAGCCCGGGCTATCCGACCTACGAGTACGGCTGGAGCTTCAGCCCGGTCGCCACCGGCTACGAGGTCGTGCTGAGCCTGTCCCAGAGGCAGATCCCGAGCTGGCCGACGTTCAAGATGCCGATCGACGTGGAGATCGCCACCGACCAGGGGGAGGAGCGGTTCGTCGTCTGGGACTCGCTGCGGGTCCAGACGTTCACGCTGCAGGTGGAGGGGACGCCGCAAGGGCTCTCTCTGGATCCCGATCGCTGGATGATCCGGAACCTGGAGCCGGCCGGCGTCGAGGAGCTCGACATCGCCCCGGCGACGATCCTGACCCAGAACGCGCCGAACCCGTTCCATCCGAGCACGTGGATCACCTACCGGCTCGGTCGCAAGGAGGAGGTGTCCCTGGACGTCTACTCGATCTCGGGCCGCTGGATCACGCGGCTGCTGGATGGGGTCCAGCCGGCCGGTTCGGGGCGTGTCGCCTGGAACGGACTGGATGCGCGGGGCCGGCGCGTCGCGCCCGGCGTCTATTTCTACCGGCTGCGGGCCGGCGAAGCGGAGCAGTCGCGGCGGATGATCCTGGCGCGGTGAAGGCGGCGGGTCCCGGCACGGCCCGGCCCTCGATCCAGACGCCGCTGAAGCCGCCATGCCGCTCGTCGTTCTCCGGATCGATCGGATCCGGCTCCGCGGGGGAATCCGCGCAGCCGAGCGGAAAGAGGAAGAAGGCGAGCAGGAGGACGAGCCAGCTTGTACGCATCGGGACCTCCCTCCCGGCGTACACAGTGTAAGCCCCCGGCCGGGCGCGATTCCAGGGGTGCATGTTGATCCCGGCCGCGCGCTGACGTAAGCTGATCCGCGGCGATGACGCTCATCTCTTCTCCTCCGTCCCCCGGACAGGTCGTCCGGGTCCGCCAGCGGCAGTACCTCGTCGAGGAGACCGTGGCTCCGCCCGACCCCGCGCAGCAGACCCTCGTCCGCCTCTCCTGCCTCGACGACGACGCGCAGGGCCAGCCGCTCGAGATCCTCTGGGAGAAGGAGGTCGACCCGGCAATCCTCTCCGGGGAGTCGTGGCGGAGCCTGACGCAGCGCGGCTTCGACCCGCCCCGGCTCTTCTCCGCCTACCTGCACACGCTGCGCTGGAACTGCGTCACCGCCACCAACCCGCGCCTGTTCCAGTCGCCGTTCCGCGCGGGGATCCGCCTCGACGCCTACCAGCTCGAGCCGCTGCGCAAGGCGCTCCAGCTCCCGCGCGTGAACCTCTTCATCGCCGACGACGTCGGCCTGGGCAAGACGATCGAGGCGGCGCTGATCGCCCGCGAGCTGATCCTGCGCAAGAAGGTCCGCGAGATCGTCGTCGCCGCGCCGCCGTCGATGCTGCTGCAGTGGAAGGAGGAGCTGGAGTCCCGCTTCGGGATGCTCTTCGAGATCCTCGACAAGGCGGCGGTCGCGCGGATCCGGCAAGAGCGCGGCTGGGGCGTCAACCCCTGGTCGACGCACAGCCGGTTTCTGATCTCGCACCGCCTCCTGATCGACGAGGCGTACGCCGGCCCGCTGCGCGACTGGCTGGGGGACCTGCGCGCAGGGTCGCTCTTGATCCTCGACGAGGCGCACCACGCGGCGCCAGCCAGCGGCGCCCGCTACGCGATCGACTCGAAGTTCACCCGCGCGATCCGCGGGCTCGCGCCGCGCTTCGAGCATCGGCTGTTCCTGTCTGCGACCCCGCACAACGGCCACTCGAACAGCTTCTCCGCGCTGCTCGAGCTGCTCGATCCGCAGCGGTTCTGCCGCGGGGTGCCGGTCAAGGGGGCGAAGCTCCTCGAGACCGTGATGGTCCGGCGCCTGAAGGAGGACATCCGGACGATCGCCGGCGGATTCCCGAAGCGGACGGTCCGGCAGATCGACGTCGACGGGCTGCCCGACGACGCGCCGGAGCTGCGGCTCTCGGCGCTGCTGGATCGCTATCGGAGCCTTCGCGAGGAGCGGCTGAAAGGGGAGACGAAGCGGGCGCAGGCGGCCGCGGGGCTGTTGATCTGCAACCTCCAGCAGCGGCTGCTCTCGTCGATCGAGGCGTTCGCGCGGACGCTGCGGGTGCAC
>WJJW01000047.1 GCA_014729455.1 Candidatus Eiseniibacteriota bacterium | reverse complement strand
CTGAGCACGCCGGCCAGGTGCGCCTCGTGATGCTGCACCGCGATCCGCCGGGAGGCCGGGTGATCGAGCGCGAACCTCGTCGAGAGATAGTCGGGATGCAGGTCGTGGACGATCACGTCCGGATCGTGGTCGAACAGACGGCAGTAGTGGAGAACCCCGTGCTCGAGGGAGCGATAGGTTTCCAGGTTCTCGAGATCGCCGATGTGATGGCCGACGATCGCCTCCGCCTCCCGGCCGAGGGCGAAGGTGCTCTTCAGCATCGCCCCGACCGCGAGCGCGGGCTGCGGGAGCGGCGGGTACAGATCGATCGCCCGCGGCGCGTACCCGCGCGCGCGCCGGAGAATCTGCGGACGTCCCCGGAACACACGGACCACGGAGTCGTCGCAGCGAATGTGGATCGGCCGGTCGTGGACCAGGAAGTAGTCCGCGATCTCCTGGAGCCGTCCCCGCGCCTCCTCGTCCTCGTAGGCGATCGGTTCGTCGCTCCGATTCGCGCTGGTCATCACCAGAACCGGAGGGCACGCCTCCTCGCCCGGCTTCGGATGGAACAACAGGTGGGTGTACGGCGCGTACGGGAGCATGAAGCCGAGGTAAGCCTGCCGCGGCGCGATCCCCTCGGGCAGGTTGCTGTCCGGCCTCTTGCGGAGCAGGACGATCGGACTCTCCGGCGAGGAGAGCAACGTCCGCTCCTCCCGTCCCACGAAGCAGTGCTTCTCGATCTCCGCGACCGTCGCCGCCATCAGCGCGAACGGCTTCTCCTGGCGCACCTTCCGATCTCGGAGCGCGTGGATCACCACCTCGTTGCCGGCGTCGCACGCCAGGTGGTACCCGCCGATCCCCTTGATCGCGAGGATGTGCCCGCATGCGAGCAGTCGCCGCGCCTCGGCGAGCGGATCGATCGCGGGCAACAGGATCCCGGTGGCGTCGCGCAGCTCGAGCCGCGGTCCGCAGTCGAAGCAGGCGTTCGGCTGCGCGTGGAAACGACGGTTCTCCGGATCCTCGTACTCGGCCCGGCAGGCCGGGCACAGCGGAAACGACGCCATCGTCGTGCGCGCGCGGTCGTACGGGACGTCCCGGACAATCGTCAGGCGCGGCCCGCAATGGGTGCAGTTCGTGAACGGATAGCGGTACCGCCGGTTCTCGGGATCGAGGATGTCCGCACAGCAGTCGCTGCAGGTCGCCGCGTCGGGGGAGACCGGAACACGCCGTCTCTTCGCATGCGGGCTCTCGCGGATCTCGAACCGCTCGGATCCCCGGAGCGGCAGCTCACGGGTCTCGATCCCGGAGATGCGGGAGAGCGGGGGGGCGTCGGCGCGGATGGTCTGTTCCAGTCCCTCCAGCGCATCGCCGTCTCCCTCGACGTCGAGAAGCACTCCCTGATCGTCGTTCAGGACGAAGCCGGTGAGGCCACGGGACCGCGCGATCCGGTAGAGGAACGGACGGAAGCCGACCCCCTGCACGATTCCCCGCACACGCAGAATTCGTCGGATCTTCATCGCTCGGGTCCTCTCCTCCCGCGACCGGGCCGGCGGAGGCGGGAGCTAGGCGGAGCAGCGGGCCGGCGCGAGGAGGCGATGGACCTCCCCGACCATTCGCGCGAGCCCTTCCCGCACCTGCGGGGAAAGCTCGGTGCCCCAACCTACCGCGGCGGGCACGACCCCGACAACGGTGATCTCCGGCAGCGGGATCTCGAGCGTGCGGGCCAGACGGAGCACCGCCCCCAGGGAGGCGTCGTGGAGGGAGAACCGGGGATCGGGGTTCAGAAGGTCGACGTGGCTCAGTCGGAACACGACCACCTCGCCGGGACGCGGTCTCCTTCGCGGTCTCCCGCGCCGGGACCTCTCCCCGTTCTTCTCCGAACCCCGATCCCCGATCCTGCCGGTCGCCTCGTCCGCGGGAACGCGCTCGGCGCGCAGGGCGTCGAGCAGGATCACGCGCGCGTACGGCCGCATCCGGTCGAGGAGGTCGACGCCGCCGGTTCCGCCGTCGAGGACGGTGACCCCTTCCGGAAGCGGAAGCTTCAGCAGACGCGCGACCGCGCGCACCCCGGCGCCGTCGTCGCGGCGCAGCGGGTTGCCCACGCCGAGGACGAGGGTCCCCGCGCCGTGCTCCCCCGCCGTCCTCGTGGTCGGTTCCACCGGATCCCCGCTACACGAACTCGACGTCGAGGAAGTGGCAGGAGCAGGAGATGCAGGGATCGTAGGCGCGGACGAGCATCTCGAGCCGCTGCTGGATGTCGTTCGGCTCCCCTCCGGCCATGTCGGAGACGACCTGGCGCATGTCGGCCTCGATGTTCGCGAGGTTCTGCCCCGTCGGGATGATGCAGTTCGCCTCGGTGATCCGTCCGCTCTCGTCGATCCGGTAGTCGTGGTACAGCGTTCCCCTCGGGACCTCCGAGGCTCCGACCCCGCGCCCGTGACGGGTCGGCTCCTGGATCCGGTGGTCGCCGTTCGGCCGCTCGAGCAACTGGTCGCAGAGCTCGAGCGCGTCCTCGTAGCAGTGGAGGATCTCCACGAGCTGGGCCGTGTTGTTGTGGAACGGGTTCGTCACCGGCGGCTCGAGGCCGAGCTCGGCCGCGACCGCCTTCGCCCAGGGGCGGAGCCGGTCGTGATTCAGGTTGTAGCGGGCGAGGGCGCCGACGGCGAAGCTGTCGCGCTCCGCGGAGACGTGTTTCGCCGAGGAGTGCGGGGCGACCGTCTCGTGGATCCGGTCCCGGTAGGTGCGCGGCGGGCTGATCGTCCCCAGCGAGGAGGCGATCTGCCCGGTGTAGAGGGCGTACTCGCCGTCTTCCCGCAGTGCGAGGTACTCCGTCTCGTCCCGCCGGAGCGGCGGCATGTCGAGCCGGCGGAACAGCTCGACGGTCGCCGTGAGGTCCTCGCGGGCCTCGAGAAGGAGCCGCTTCACCTCACCGATCTCCTCGGGCAGCGGCCAGCGCCGGAACCCGCCCGGCATCATCCCGATCGGGTGTACCTTGCGCCCCACCAGGGTCTCGACCGACGCGTTGGCCATCTTCTTCAGGCGCAGCGCCCGTTTGACCACCTCCGGATGGGTCTCTGCCAGTGGTATCACGCTTCCCGCGTTGAAGAAGTCCGGCGCGACCAGGAAGTAGAGGTGCAGGATGTGGCTCTGCAGCGTCTCGCCGTCGACGAGCAGCTTGCGGAGCAGGACCGTCTCCTCGTCCGGCTCGATCCCGAGGGCGTCCTCGGCGGCCAGGATCGAGGCGGTGGTGTGCCCGAGGGCGCAGATCCCGCAGATCCGCGCGGTGATCCAGGGAGCCTCGTCGTACCGACGCCCCTCGAGCATCGCCTCGAAAAAGCGGGGAGACTCGACGATCTCGAGTCGCAACTCCTCGATGTGGCCGTCCTTCACGTTGACGACGAGGTTTCCGTGCCCTTCGATCCGGGTGATGTGGTGGACGTTGATCTCGTAGCCTTTCATCGATCCTCCGGCTGCGCCGCGTCCGCTAGCTCGAGAAGTGCGGTTCCAGGTCGACCGGCTCGAGCGTGTTGAACTGCGTCAAGCGGTCCTCCACCTCCTGCCGGGACATCCCCTTGGACTTCATGATCTCGATCATCGAGGCGAGGTTCGGCTCGTCGACGAGCCCGCGGCACGCGACGCAGTCCCCGCCGTACGTGGGACAGATCGCGCCGCAGCCGGCACGCGTGATCGGTCCGAGGCAGCAGATCCCCTTGTCGAAGAGGCAGACGTTCCCGGCCGTCTTGCACTCCGTGCAGACCGCATGCGGCGACGGCCTGGGCACCCGACCGAGCAGGAGGGTCTTGGTCACCTGCAGGAACTCCCGCTTGCTGATCGGGCAGCCGTGCATCTCGTACTCGACCGGCACCACGTCGCGGACGCGCTGCGTCGCCTCGGTCGGGAAGTGGTGCGCCCCGTCTCCGTAGACCTTGCGGCGCACCTGATGGAGATCGTGGCGGTTCTTGATCGCGTTGATCCCCCCGAGGGTCGCGCAGGCGCCGAGGGCGACCAGGATCTTCGTCCTCTCGCGGATCTCCCGGACCTCCTCGGCCTCCTCGGGGGTCGTGATCGAGCCCTCGACGAACGCCACGTCGTACTCGTGTCCGCGCTCGTCGATCGCCTCGCGGAAGTTGACGATCTCGATCGCTCCGAGCAGGTCGAGCATCTCGTCCTCGAGGTTCAGGATCGTGAGCTGGCATCCTTCGCAGCTCGTGAAGCTGAAGACGCCGACCTTCGGCTTCATCACAGCGCCTCCTTGACCTTCTTGACGTCGCTGTAGCAGAAGACGGGGCCCTCCTGGCAGACGTAGATCCCGTTCATCTGACAGTGCCCGCACTTTCCGAGCCCGCAGCGCATCCGCCGCTCGAGCGACATGTAGATCCGGCTCTCCATGATCCCCCGCTGCAGCAGCTCCAGGACCGCGAACTTGTACATGACGGGAGGACCGACGATGACGGCGACGGTCTCCAGCGGATCGACCTCCACCGCGCGGAAGAGCGTCGTGATCACCCCGACGTTTCCGGTCCATCCCTCTTCCGGGACGTCGACCGTCTCGCGGAGGTCCAGCCGCTCGTCCTTCGCCCACGCGGCGAGCTCCTCTCGGTACAGCCGCTCGGAGGGGCGCTTCGCGCCGTAGAGCACCGTCAGGCGCCGGAACGAGGCCCGGTTCTCGATGCAGTGGAGGATCAGCGAGCGCAGGGGAGCGAGGCCCAGCCCTCCACAGACGAACAGCAGATCCTTGCCGATGATCTTCTCGACCGGGAAGCCGTTGCCGTACGGCCCCCGGATCCCGATCCGGTCGCCGGGCTCGAGTCGGTGCATCGCTTGGGTCAGCGTTCCGACGTCGCGCACGCACAGGTCGAAGATCTCGCTGCTCGCCGGCGAGGAGGAGACGCTGATCGGAGCCTCTCCGATCCCGGCGATCGAGACCTCGACGAACTGGCAGGGACGATGGCCGAGGGGCCGGTCGTTCAGCGAGACCCGGAACAGCTTCTCCCGGGCGGTCAGCGGTTCCACGTCGAGGATCCGCGCGGCCTCGGGAACGAAGAGCGACTTCCTGGAGATCGGAGCCGTGTCCAGCACTTCGGTCACCCTCCCAGAACCTGGTTGTACATTTCATTCAGACGGATCGACGCGACGCATTGCGCGGAGCAGCGCCCGCATCCGACGCAGGCGCTGCGGCCGTACTTCTCGTACTGGTAGACCTCCTTCTTGAAGAGGCGGTGCCGCTGCCGCTCGGAGGGGCGGGGCCGGAAGTTCTCTCCGCCGGCCACCTCGGCGAACGTGCAGCTCTGGCAGCTGTCCCACTGCCGGCAGCGCGTGCCGTTGACCAGATCCAGCTCCACCTCGTCGGCGACGTCGAAGCAGTAGCAGGTCGGACAGACGTTGGTGCAGGTCTCGCAGGACAGGCACCGTCGTCCGACCGCCTCCCAGAGCAGGTCGTCGTAGGCCTCCTTGAGCGCGTTCGGCAGGCGGTTGACCGGACCGGCCAGGCGCGTCTTGAAGCTCCCCGCCTGCGTCTCCCGGGCGCGGCCGAGAGCCTCCCGATCCGCCGGAGTCGCCGCCCGGAAGAACGGCAGATCGCCGATCAGCTCCTCGCCCGCGCCCGTCCGCGTGAAGACGAAGTAGCGGTCCCCCAGATCGATCATGAGCAGGTCGTAGCCCCATTCGAGACGGTAGGTCCCCTTGTCGAAGCAGAGGTTGTACGGGCTGCACGGCGCCTGGCACTCGAGCGCGATGATGATCGTCTGGGAGCGCCGGGTCAGATAGTTGGCGTCCGGAGGGCTGTCCGAGAAGACCTCGTCGAGGATGTTGATCCCCTGGACGTCGCAAGGATGGACCCCGAGCAGGATCGTCTTCTCCCCTTCGACGATCTCCCGGCTCGCCGCCACGTCGTCCAGGCGCAACCGGACGAGCGGCTCATCGTTCGGGAAGAGCTGCCGGCTCGGCGGCAGGATCGTCGTCGGGTATTCCAGCGCGAGCTGCTCCGGCTTCGTGATCTGGCCGAAGACGAACTGGTGCTCCTTCTTCCGGGGACCGATCAGGCGCGCGGTCTCCCCAAGCGCTTCGACGAGGCCCGGAACATCCATCTTGGAGAGCACGAGGGTCTTCATCCAATCGCTCCCTTCGAGACAGATCGAGCCCGCCGGGGCAAGCCGGCAGGCTCGACCTCGCTACCCCACCCCTCCACACATCCACGACCGAAGGCTCGGTGCGGTCACCGGACCGCGCTGAGCGCGGGCTCCGAGGATCCCCGGGCGGGAAACCGCGCCCGGCCGGTCCGCCCTTCTTCCCCTCCACATCCGACGGCCGGACACAGCTCCCCGCATTTCGCCGGCTCCTCCAGCGGGCCACCACCCAGGCCCCTCCACCCGTCTTCGCCGGGAGCCGCCCTCGGGATTCCCCGGAGCTTCGTTCGACCCCGATCAAATGCAACAGGCATGCCAGCGTGAATTCATTCACGCAGTATGCGCAACCTCTTGGTGAGAAATGGATTCCATCGACGGCCGCCGGACGCTCCCTCCAGCCGAGACGGGGGCCGTTGTAGCGGTTCGCTCCAGTTGTCGCGGAACGAGGCAGTCGGACCGCTCCGCCGGCGAACCGGAGCGGGTCAGTTCCAGCTCGTCCGGGAAGAGGCGGGCCGCCGGATCCGCGCCTTCGCCACCAGACGGAGCTGCTCGGGATCGTCCAGCGGCAGCGGGAGCTTCACCCGATCCGCGCGATCCGGGTCGTCCCGCAGGCGCGCGAGCGTTTCGCGACAGAAGTGGGCCTGCCTCCGCAGCGGAGCGGACTGCGGTTTCTCGTCGAGGCACAGGTCGAGCCGTTCGATGCACGAGCGGAGATGGGCGATCCGGTCGTCGGCCCCTCGGAGCGAGGCGAAGCGACGGAGGTCGGCGACGAGCGAATCGACCCGGCGGGCGAAGTCGCGCCGGAGCCGCGCCTTCGTTCGCTCCCGCCGGATCGGGAGCTTTTTGCGCTGGCGCTCGGTCTTGCGCTCGATCCGCCGCCCGCGCCCGGTCCGTCCTCCCTTCACGACACGCGGACCGCTCACCGGATCCGGTGGATCTTGGTGCTCCTCCGCTCCGCCCCCTCGCCGACCACGAGCAGGTAGATCCCCGGGGGAACCGCGCGCCCGCGCGCGTCGGTACCGTCCCAGACGAGCCGTCCGTCCTGCACTCCACCCGACAGCTCGCGGACCAGCCGTCCCGTCACGTCGAGGATCGAGACCGGCTCGACCGCGCCCGCGCGCCCGTTTCCGAGGGTGAGCGTGACCTCCCCGCGCGACGGGTTCGGCCGGACGGCCGGCGCCGGCGCGTGCGCGATCCCGGGATCCGGCGCCGCCGACGGGTCGAGCAGGAGGGTCGCGCTGCGGCGCGAGAGGTGGGTCACGTCGCGGCTCGGCGCGATGAGGATGTCGGCCAGCGTTCCGCTCGGATTCGCGAGGTTGACGTCCAGGACGAGCCGATCCTCCTCCGGGGTCTCCCCGACGTCGATCAGCCCGGCGTCCGGACCCGGCGCCCCCTGCGGGATCGAGGGCAGGACGAACCCCTCCCGATCCGCCGGAGAGATGATGTTCCAGAGGTTCTGCGGCACGACCGTCGTGTCGCCCGGAACGATCGGCGCGAGGCGGATCATCGACAGCGCCCAGGTCGGCTCCGGCTCGGTCCCGGGATCGTGGACCGGTCCCCAGGAGAACCGGACCTGGTCCTGCACCACGTCGGGCGGATCGTAGAAGTCGCGGAGGGTGCGGGTCGCCGGCAGGGTGAACGGAGTCCGATCGACCCGGATCGTCGCGTGCTCGAGATAGGCCGAGCTGTCCGAGATGACGCCCACCACGAAGTTCTCCGCGTCGAGGAGATCATCCTCCGG
>WJJW01000373.1 GCA_014729455.1 Candidatus Eiseniibacteriota bacterium | reverse complement strand
GCTCCTCGGTCCGTCCCGCCGTCACGAGAATCGCGGGAAGGTCGGGCCGCGCGGGCCCGAGCAGCCGCAGCGCGGCATCGGCGACCCGCTCCGGGTCGGCCATCTTCCCTTTGCCGAACTCGCCGCAGGCGAGGTCCCCCTCCTCCGGCTCGACGAACCGGTACCCGCGCTCCATCAGGATCCGGACGTTCTCGCGAACCGCCGGGTTCTCCCACATCTTCGTGTTCATTCCCGGCGCGAACAGGACAGGAACCGACGAGGCGCGGATCGCCGTCGACAGCGGCTCGTCGGCGATCCCGTGCGCGACCTTGCCGAGGAGATTCCCCGTCGCGGGGGCGACGACGATCAGCTCCGCCTCGCGGCTGGTCTGGATGTGCCGGATGCCGGCGTTGCCGCCCCCCTCGCCGCCCCAGTCGAGGTACGGTCCGCCGGTCTCGTTCCCGAAGAGGTCGACCGTGACGGGATTGCCCGAAAGGGTCCCGAGGGTCAGGGGGGTGATGAACTCGCGCGCGGCGGGGCTCATGACGACGTGGACCTCGACGCCCGCCTTGCGGAACAGCCGGACGATCTCGGCGGCCTTGTAGGCCGCGATCGATCCGGTCACGCCCAGGACGATCCGCCGGTTGCGTCCCCCTTCGGTCATCTCCGATCCTCCCCGTCCGATTTCCGACGCCCGCGGATCCGGTCGAGGCGCCGGCGCTCCGCGCGGACGATCGCCGCGAGGTCTCCGGCGCATCGTTCGAGATCATCGTTGACCACGACGTAGTCGTAGCGGTCGATCTCTTCCATCTCTTCACGCCCGCGCCGGATCCGCGCCTCGATCGCCTCGGGGGTGTCGGTCCCCCGACGGACCAGCCGATCCCGCAGCGCCTCCCAGGAGGGCGGGATCGCGAAGACGAGCACCGCCTCGGGATACCGGGTCCGGATCTGGACGGCGCCCTGCACCTCGATGTTCAGTACGACGCAACGACCGGCGGCGAGGTTCCGTTCCAGATCCGCCCGCGGCGTGCCGTACCAGGCGTCGTTGTAGCGGGCCGACTCGACGACCTCGCCCCGGTCCCGGAGCTGCAGGAATCGTTCCTCCGAAAAGAAGTGGTAGCTCTCGCCTTCGATCTCCCCTTCGCGCTTCGGCCGGGTGGTCGCGGTGATCGCGCGGACGGTGCCGCGATCGAGCGCGAGAAGGCGGTCGACGAGGCTCGTCTTCCCCACTCCGGACGGTCCGGAGACGACGAGCGGGAACCCCGCACCCGCCTCGGTCCAAACTTCGATCCGGCCGCCGGGAGGAAGGCTCTCCGCGTTCACTCGATGTTGGCGACCTGCTCGCGCAGCCGCTCTCCTTCTTCCTTGATCCCGATCACTTCGCGGGCGATGTCGACGTCGAGGCTCTTCGAGCCGATCGTGTTCGCCTCTCGGTTCATCTCCTGGAGAAGGAAATTCAGTTTCCGACCGACGGGCTTGCCGGCGCGAATCAGCTCCGCGAACTGCTGGCAGTGGGCCCGCAGGCGGACGCACTCCTCGGTGCAGTCGCTCCGGTCGGCGAACAGGGCGATCTCCGCCTCCAGGCGCAGGCGGGAGTACTCGGCCTCCTGGTCCTCCAGCAGCTCCTCGAGCCGATCCCGCAGGCGCCGGCGAACCGCATCGATCACCTGAGGGACGCGCTCTTCGATCCGCACGACGGACGACTCGATCCCGCGGATCCGCTCGCCCAGGTCGCGGGCCAGGATCTCCCCTTCGCGCCGCTTCATCTGCATCAGATCATCGAGCGCGCTCCGGAGCGGAGGCTCGAGCAGCCTCCAGCCCGACTCCTCGTCCAGCTCGTCCCGCTCCCAGGTCAGCACGTCCGGAAGGCCGACGAGCGTCGCGAGTTCGATCTCGCCGGGGAGGCCGAGCTTCTCCTTCAGCTCACGGAAGAGCGTCACGTAGCGGGAGGCCAGCGACTCGTCGATCCGCAGGTTGCCGAGCTCCTCCGATTCGCCGTCGAGCACGACCCCGCAGGTGATCTTGCCGCGGCTGATCTCCTTCTGGATCCGCTCGCGGACCCGGTTCTCGAGGACCGCGAGGCTCTTGGGGAGCCGGATGGAGATCTCCCCGAACCGGTGGTTGACCGACCGGATCTCGACGGTCAGCGTCCGCGATTCGCCGCGCGCTTCGGCCCGGCCGTAGCCGGTCATGCTCAGCAACATGCGGGCCTCCCGTCTGGACCGTCGCCGGCGCGTCCGCCGCTCACCGGACGACGGTCAGCTTGCGGCTCTCGCCGATCCCCTCGCCTTCGAGCCGGACGAAGTAGATCCCCGCGCCTAGATCCTTCCCGAAGTCGTTGGTGCCGTCCCAAGGCAATGAGTGCCCGCCGGCCATCTGCCAGCCGTCCCAGAGCGTGCGGACCTTGCGACCGGACGGGTCGTAGACCGTCACGGTGACGGCGCCGTTGCGCGGCAGCTCGTACGAGATCTGGGAAACGTCCCGCAACGGATTCGGCGCGACGGCATGGAAGGAGGCCCGGATCCCGCCGTCCGCCTCCGGGCCGACCGCTTCCAGCGTCGGCTCGTCGGCGAGCGAAAGCGCGCGTCCCTCCGGATCCGCGACGAGCAACCGGGTGACCGCGAACCGATCGGCCGCCTCCCCGCCGTTCCAGGTCCGCTCGAGGGGAACGCGAAGCACCAGCGGCGCCTCGGTCGAGCCCAGCGGCTCGCCGGTCGGGTCGTACGCGACCAAGACGTGCTGGCCGAGACGCTCGTGGATCGCGACCGTCGCGGTCGGCGCGGCCCGATCGAGGGCCGGATCGCCGGCGAGCTCGAAGCCGCGGGGCAGCACGAACATCATCTCGAGGCCGCCGACCCGGGAGCCGTCGAGGACGAGACGGAACGAGGTCTCGTCGATTCCCTGCCCCCAGGCGAGCGGCGTGGGGTCGTCCGCGAGCGTGGTCGCCAGCGGCGGAGGCGCCTTGCCGAGGATGATGTTCACGATCCCGATGACGTCGAGGATGTCGATCGACTCGTCCTCGTTCGTGTCGGAGCAGGCCTGCCCATCCCCGTCGAGCTGCTCGATCGAGAGGATGTGGTTGACGACCTCGATCACGTCGAGGATGTTGACCGAGTTGTCCTGGTTGGCGTCGCCCATCGTCGTCGGGCAGTTGCCCGGTCCGCCGCCGCCGACGGCGTCGACCGCCGCCTCGGCGTCGAGCTTCCCGTAGCCCCACTTCTGGTTCCAGACGCTGCCCGTCCAGCCGTCGGTCCGGGCGGTCGAGGTGAGGAGGCTCTTCACCTCCGCCGGCGTGAGGGTCGGATCCTTCTCCAGCATCAGAGCGATGACGCCGGCGACGTGCGGGGTCGCCATCGAGGTGCCGGAGATGATCTTGTGCTCGCCGCCGGGATCGATCTGCGACTGGTCCACCTGGTTCTGATCCGCCCACGCCGACATGATCCAGGATCCGGGTGCGGCGAGGTCCGGCTTCTGCCCCCCGTCGCGACGGGGTCCCCAGGAGCTGAAGGAGCTGATGTCCCCGACCGGGTTCTCGCCGTTGACCTGGTAATGGTTCCCGTCGATCGCGTCCCACTCG
>WJJW01000372.1 GCA_014729455.1 Candidatus Eiseniibacteriota bacterium | reverse complement strand
GGCTCTACTATCTCAGTGACGGAGAAGCCCATTCGTGGGAAGATGTGGGCCGGCGCGCATCCGAGATCCTGGGGGTCCGACCTCGGAAGGTGCGTATCCCGACACCCGTTCTGTTTCCGGGAGTCCTGGCGGCCGAGATCCTCGCCCGCCTCACCGGACAGGCGCCTCTCCTCGGGTTCGGGAAGTTTCGGGAGCTCCGCCAGAGCTACTGGGTGTGCAGTCCCGAGAAAGCGACCGGCGAATTCGGATTCCATCCCCGGATCGATTTGACCAAGGGCCTGGAGGAGACGATCCGTTGGTACCTGAAGCGAGGCTGGCTCCGCGGAGGGCGGTGATCCCGATCGAGCACCCGCGCTTGCGCGGGTTCAACCCGCTCGACTGGATCACGATGGCCTACTTCGGGATCACCGGGATCGTGCTGGCGACCGGGCTCGACCGGATCCCGGGCGGGGTTCCGCTGCTCTTGCTCCACGTCGGGATCGTCGCCGGAATCGCCTTGCTCGGGTTCCTTCCGCGGCGCGGGAACCTCCTGGTCCAGTTCTTCCGCGACACCTATCCCCTGTGGGCGTTGCCGCTGCTGTACCAGGAGGTCGGGATCCTCAATCAGGTCGTCTGGCCGGGATCGTTCGACCACGTCGTCATCCGGTGGGAGCTCGCCCTGTTCGGGTTGTATCCGAGCCGGCACCTCGCCGAGTGGTTCCCCTTCCCGTTGCTGAACGAGGGCCTCCACTTCTCGTACATGACCTACTACGCTCTCGTGCCGGTCCTCGGCCTCTGGCTCTACCTCCGTGGGCGCTGGGAGGTCTGCCGGGTCTTCGCCACCACGGTCATGATGACCTTCCTGACCTGCTACCTGATCTTCATCTTCTTCCCGGTCGAGGGTCCGCACTACGTTCTCCCGCGCGTCGTACCGGAGAACGGTCTGTTCCCGCCGCTCGTCCACCGGGTGCTCGAGTCGGGGGCCAGCCGCGGGGCGGCGTTCCCCAGCTCGCACGTCGCCGGCGCGGTCGCGGTCCTGTGGATGACCGCGCGCTTCGAGCGGCCCCTGGTCCCGTTGATGGGACTGCTCTGCGCCGGGATCTTCTTCGGGACCGTCTACGGCGGGTTCCACTACGCCGTCGACGCGCTGGCCGGGCTGGCGCTGGGGATCGCGATCTCGATCGCCGGCCCGCGGATCCACTCCTGGATGCTCCGCCGCGCGCGGCTCGAGCCGCTACGGATCCGGTTCCCGGACCGTTTCCGTCCCCTCATGACCGCCCTCTGGCGGTTCCGGCGGCCGATCCGGGTCCGGCCGGTCCCCCCGCGGGATCGATCGGTCCTCTGAGCTCCGCGGACGGAGCCGCCCGATCCGCGTCAGCGCCAGGGCCCACAAGAACGTCGCCACGAAGAGCCCCAGGAAGAGCACGTATCGTTCCGTCTTCAGGAACGCCCCGCCGAGAACGCCGCCGAAGAACGCGCCGCTGAACTGCGCCATGCTGTAGACGCCGAAGGCGGTCCCGCGATGCGGGCCGCGCGCGAACCGGCTGACGAGGCTGGTGAGGGTCGGCTCCAGGAGCGCGATCGCGACGACGAAGAGGACGATCCCGCCGACGACCGCCCCCGAGCGACGTCCGATCAACGCGAAGACGAGGCAGCACACGCAGAGCAGGGCGGCGCCGATGAAGAAGAACCGTTCCGTCCAGCCCCGGCGGTCGGCCGTCCGGCCGCTCCAGAACAGGACCCCGACGCCGATCGTGAGGACCGGGACGAGGACCTTCCACGTGTTGTCCGGTCCGACGATCCGCTCCAGCTCGAACGGCAGCACGACGAAGAGCACGGTCAGCACCGTGTGGAGCAAGAACACGCCGACGTCGATCAGCAGGAGCGGTCGCTGCCGGAGGACCGTCTTCATCGCGGCGGCGCGCAGGCGGTCGCGGCCGGGAGCGGCCGGGGCTTCCTCGAGAACGAAGAGGAGCAGGCCGAGCGAGACGAGCGCGCCGCCTCCGGTGATCGCGAAGATCGCCGGGACGCCGATCAGGCTCGCCAGCGGAGGGCCGATGAGCAACGCGAAGGCGAACGCGCCGCCGATCCAGATCCCGAGCCGCGCCATCGCCTGGGTGCGGACCTCCTCGCGGGTCACGTCGGCCACCATCGCGATCACGACCGAGGAGACCGCTCCGCTGCCCTGCAGCGCCCGGGCGGCGACGAGAAGGCGGGCATCGGTGGTGACGGCGGAGAGGAAGCTGCCGATGGCGAACAGGCCGAGCCCCACGGCGATGGCCGGCCGGCGGCCGATCCGGTCGCTCAGGGCGCCGAACGGGATCTGGAAGAGCGCCTGCGTCGCCCCGTAGATCCCCAGAGAGAGACCGATCAGGAGGGAGGTCGCCCCCGCCAGCGATCCGGCGTGCGGGCTCAGGACCGGCAGGACCATGTAGAGGCCGACGAGACGGGCGACGTGGACGGCGCCGAGGACCTGGACGGCCCGGCTCTCCTCCCGCGTCATCTTCCCGCGTCGGCCCAACATCCCTCCCAGCCCGGCGGCGCGGCCCGGCCGTCCGCGGCTCCTCGTCGAGCGTATCCTCCGCGCGTGCGGGGGGCGACCGCTTCCTGCTATCCTCGGTCTTCGCAGGTCGAAGGGGGACCGATCGAGTGGAGCCGACGGGGAACGACCCGATCCGCGTGCTGCAGATCGACACCGGCAAGGAATGGCGCGGCGGGCAGCAACAGGTCTTCTACCTCTCGCGGGAGCTGGAACGCCGCGGGGTGAAGTCGACGATCGTCGCGCCCCGCCGCAGCCCGCTGGCCGGGAGAGCCGCCGACGAGGGCTTGTCGATCCGGGAGATCCCGTATCGGGGAGCCGGCGATCCGATGGCGATCCACGGGATCGCGCAGGCGATCCAGGAGACCGGCGCCCAGTTCCTCCATGTCCACACCGCACACGCGCACAGCCTGGCCTTCCTCGTCCGGCGGATCCCGGGGATCCTGCGGGAGGGACGCCCTGCGCTCCTCGTCCACCGCCGCGTCGACTTCGCGCCGGCGAACGACCCGCTCACGCGGATGCGCTACACGAGCGAGGACTGCCTCTACCTCTGCGTTTCCGAGGCGGTGCGCAAGGTGCTGCTCGGCTACGGGCTCCCGGCGGAGAAGCTGCGGGTCGTCCACTCCTGCATCGACCCGGCGCGGATCGACGCGAGCGCGGGGGAGGATCGCGGAGCGCTGCGCCGCGAGATCGGGGTCCCGGAAGAAACCCCGCTGATCGGGGTGGTCGGGGCGTTCGTTCCGCACAAGGGCCACCGCTTCCTGCTCGCGGCGCTGCCGCGGATCGTCGCCTCGCTCCCCGAGACTCGTGTGGTCCTGTTCGGGGACGGCCCGCTGGAGACGGAGCTTCGCCGCGACTGCTGGGAGCGCGGCCTCCAGGATCGGGTCGTCTTCGCCGGGTTCCGTTCCGACGTGGCCCGTTTCCTCCACTGCTTCGACCTTCTGGCGCATCCTTCGACCGAAGAAGGGCTCGGGACGACGATCCTGGACGCGATGGCCGCGCGGCTGCCGGTCGTCGCCTCGCGCGCCGGGGGGATCCCCGAGGTGGTGAGCCACGGGCGAACGGGATGG
>WJJW01000371.1 GCA_014729455.1 Candidatus Eiseniibacteriota bacterium | reverse complement strand
TCGCTGACCACGTTCAACTTCCTCTTCGACAACCGGATGGACTGGTTCACCGGAGCGCGAGGAGAGAAGTAGGAGGCGACGATGCGACCGCAACCGATGATCGCCGTCCGCGACGTCGCCGCCAGCAGCCGGTGGTACCAGGAGCTGCTCGGATGCACGAGCGGCCACGGCGGGAACGAGTACGAGCAGCTCCTCGATCGGGGTCGCAAGATGATCCTGCAGCTCCACGACTGGGATCGCGAGGAGCATCCGCACATGGGCGATCCGGACGCGCGGCCGCTCGGCAACGGCGTCCTGCTCTGGTTCGCGGTCGACGACTTCGACGCGGCCGTGGAGCGGGCGCGCGGGCTCGGCGCGGAGGTCCTCGAGAAGCCGCACCACAACCCGCTGGCCGGCCACCACGAGATCTGGCTCCGGGACCCCGACGGGTACGTGATCGTGCTGGCGGGCGCGCCGGCCGCGACCTGAGCCGGCGGCCACCGGAGCCGCCCGCCCGGCTACCGGAGGATCTCGACGGCCCGCGCGGTCGCGCCCGACCGCGTTGCGAGCCGCAGGTAGTACCGTCCCGCCGGCAGGTCCGGGATCTCCCAATCGAGAGAGGCGCCGTCCGGATTCGTGGACCCGCTCCACAAGCGGGAGATCCGAGTCCCGTCCACGGCGATCAGATCCAGGATCGCCTCGGCGTCGGGGGCGCCGCCGATCCGCACGGTCGCGATCCCTCCGCTGCGCATCGGGTTCGGCAGGATCTCGATCGAGGGACGCGCGGATCCGCGGGCGATCGGACCGTCCGGCACAGCCGCCGGGGCGCCTTCCTGGAAGAAGACGAACAGCAGGTCGGCGTTCTCGTCGACGATCGACAGGTCGAGATCGCCGTCGCCGTCGAGGTCGTGCGCCCACGTGTACGATCCGGCGAGGCTGACGGCGAGGGTGTTCTGCAGGCTGAATCCGCCCGCGCCGTCGTTGGCGAACAGGTCGACGGAGGCTCCGGAATAGTTCGAGGAGGTCGCGTCGATGTCCCCGTCTCCGTCGAGATCGGCGGCGAACACCCCCAGGGGGTAGTCGCCGGTCACGTAGCGGTCCGTCGTGGAGAACTGCCCGGTCCCGTCGTTCCACAGGACCACGAACCGGTCCTCGTACGAGGCGACCGAGACCAGGTCGAAGTCCCCGTCGCCGTCCAGGTCGTTGCCGTTCAGGCACCAGGGCCCGCTTCCGATCGGGAAGGTCCCGCCCGACACGAAGCCGCCGGCGCCGTCGTTCCGCAGGATCCGCAGGTCGCCGGCCTCTCGGCAGGCGACGCCGACGTCGAGCAGCCCGTCGAGATCGAAGTCTCCGGTCCGGATCGCGAACGGACCGTCGGGGACGTCGGACAGGATGGTCGGGTCCGCGAAGCCGGCGGCTCCGTCGTTCCACCAGATGTAGACCTCGTCGGTCCCGTTCGAGGTCGTGCAGAGATCGACGTCGTTGTCCCCGTCGAAGTCTCCTCCGTGGATCTGGCGGCATCGGATGCCGGCCGGGTACGAGACGCCGGCGCCGAACGTCCCGTCTCCGTCGTTGAGCAGAACGGTCATCGTGCCCGAGATGATGTCGGCGGTCGCGAGGTCCTGGTCGCCGTCGTTGTCGAGGTCCTCCCCGAAGATCGAGGAGGGGACCTCGCCGACGCCGTACTCCGCACGGCCGTCGAAGGTCCCGTCGCCGTCGGCGTTCCGGAAGATCGAGACGTCGTCGGTCCCTTCGTTCGGGACCGCGAGGTCGGGTGTTCCGTCCCCGTCGAGATCGCCTCCATGGATGAAGTACGGGATCTCGGAGGCGCCGTAGGTCTCCGGCTCCGTCCAGCTCCAGGAGCCGGACCCCGCGGCGATCGTGAAGGCGAACATCCGCCCGCCGACGAGGGTCTCGTCTCCGGTCGATGCGATGTCGGAACGGAGATTCACGACGACCAGCTCCCCGGGCTGGAAGCCGGTCGACGCGTCATGGAAGACCAGGGTGGCCCCGTCGGTCTCGAGGCTCCCTTCGTGCAGCCCGGACATCGTACCCGCGACGCGGACCATGCCGTCCTCGACCGGGGCCAGCGGCGCGTCGAAGGTTGTCTCGATCCGGTCCAGCGACGAAGGGACCGAGAGCGCATAGCGCACCGGGGAGGTCTCCGTGATCTCCAGCGCTGCGCAGGGGAGCGCCCAGGACGTGGCGATCAGAACGAGAAGAACGAAAGGGCCGCGAAACGGTCCGGATCGGCGGTTCGGGAAGGTCTGCATGGTCTCCCTCCGGCGGCCGTTGCGGTGGCAACGATGACGGGAACGACCGGGCGGTCGCCGCGGCCGTCGCATTCAGCTTCGCGGAACGGGACGCACCCTGTCCAGCCGACGGTGTCCTCTCGATCCGCTCGTGAAATCGCGAACAACTCGCCCCGGGGCGAGAAGCGAGGCTATTCACAAGAAAATCGCGCGAACGGAGAGCGGGTCGATTGCCCCGCCCGGCCGCCGCCGCCTTGGGGAGGAGGATCGGTCCAGCGAGCCGCTACCTCCGGATCAGCTTCCGCGCGTGGGATCCGGTCTCCGTGTCCAGGCGCAGGAAGTAGACCCCGGGAGCGATCGCCCGCCCGCCCGCGTCCACACCGTCCCAGACGAGCCGGTGGGTCCCGGCTTCGCCGCTTCGATCCTGCAGCACCGCGACGCGACGGCCCGCCGGATCGAACAGGCTCAGGCGGACCGGACCGGCCGCCGGCAGATCGAAGCGGATCTCCGCAGCCCCGGAGGCCGGATTCGGGAACACCGCGTGAAGCCGCGGGATCCGCGCGCCGATCGAGCCCCCGCCCGCGACGTCCGCCGGCGCCCGCAGGACCTCGTCCAGGATCCACTGCTTGTTCTCCGGCGTGATCGCCGCGTGCTCCTGGTTCTCCACGGGGAAGTAGACGGCGTCGAACGGAGTGCGCGCGAGCAGATCGGGATCGCCCGCGATGTCGAAGAACGGATCGTCGACGTCCAGCGCCAGCGCGCTGATCGAGGGAATGAAGCCGTGGTTCGCCTGCAGGGCGACGATGTCGCCGTACGGCGCCTCGACCTCGTCCATGTCGGTCATGCTGTCCCGCCAGCCGCCGGGGGCGTTGTCGTACGGCCAGGTCCCGCTCACGGCGACGGTCTGCTCCTCGGCGGGGAGGAAGATCGGGTCGATCAGACCGTGGAAGATCACCGTTTCGGGTCCGTCCGGCACCGCCCAGCAGTTGCCGGTGACGTCGATCAGGAAGCTCTCGTACTCCCACTCGATGATTTGCGTGCCGGCCGCGTATCCCTGGTCCAGGCCGGAGCCGCTCCCGTTGGCGATCGTGACCTTCCGCATCGCCGTCGGGTAGTCCCCGATCGCGGCGAGATCGGCCAGGAGCGCGCCGCGCAGCGGATCCGCCGTCGGGACCGCCTCGGGCGGATCGGTGTGGTGGGTCAGGAGCATCTGCCGCGACGCGGGGGAGTCGAGCGCCTCGAGGAACGCGGCGGCCTCGGCGGACTGGTCGGCGAAGAACGCGATCCAGTACTGGATCCCGAGAGGGATGTTGGCGCCGCGCTGCGGCGCGTCGAAGGAGAGGAAGATTCGTTCGTTCGTCTCATAGCCGTTCGCCTCCCGGTAGGCGAGGGTGTAGCGGGCGATCAGCCCGCCCATGCTCGGTCCCGCTACCGCGACGTCCGTCGCCGGATCGATCAGGGCGCGGACCCGCTCGATCAGCTCGAGGAACACGAACGCGTTGCGCTGGATGTAGGTGGTCGCGTCGGTGAAATCGAGCAGCACGATGTCGTGGCCGGCGTCGCGGAAGGTCTCCAGCAGCTCCTGCTCGTTCAGCAACGCATAGTAATCGTCCCAGTCGAGCGTGTTGTCGAGATCGAACCCCTCCGGGATCAGGATCGGATCGGTCAGCTCCGCGTGCGTGTCGGCGAGGTAGACGTACGCCTCGCCGGTCCCCGCTTCGCCCTGGTACGGGATCATCGCCGTGATCGAGAGCGTGTCGTCGGGCGTCGGGGTCTGCAGGCGCAAGACGTTCAGGCGCGTCGTCGCGTGGAGCACGAGACCGTTCCCGGCCCGAGCCCGCACCTGGATCGTCTTCTCCCCCGGGCCGGCGTATCGGACGGTCACCGCCCGGTCGAGGGCGACCGGCCGGAACCCGAGACCGTCCCCGAAATCGATCGCGATCTCCGTGATCGGTTCCCGGTCGTTGGTGAGGACCAGATCCCGCGGGATCCGGAAGGAGACCTCCGCGCCTCGATAGGTGCGCTCCTCCATCGGCGCCACGGCGAACAGGCGGTGGCGCGAAACGGCTGTCGGGTCGGAGAGCACGATCGCGCCGTCGCGCACGCCCGCCGCGCCGTCGGCCCAGGCCGCATCCCGGATCCTCTCGTACTCGAGGTGCAGGACGCCGAGGAGGATCGTGTTCGGTCCGGCCGCCCGCTGCCGCGCGCGGATCGTCTCGAGCGACGGCCAGCCCGGTTCTTCCAGACTCGCCCGGCGCATCTCGTGCAGAATCTGCCGCCAGGCGTCGAATCCGGCCGGCGCCGATCCGGCGGAACCGTCCCGCGTGCCGACGTCGGCCAGCGAAACGACCCGGTCGAGCAGGATCCCGGTCGAGAGCGCCGCTTCCGGCGCGCGCACCGGTGGTGGGGAGGCTTCGGCGCCCCTGGTGGACGTACCCGCAAACAACGAACCGACGAGAAGAACGACCGAGGCGGTGAGCGGGATACGGATCCGGTCCATACGGTCCTCCTGTGCGGGGTGGCCAATTCGGTGACCGTTCATTCTACGGGATACGCTAGAATCCGCACAGATGGGTTCGACGAGCGAGAAGGACGACTTGCCGCCCCGGGCGGATCTTCCTCCGGCCGGCCGGTCCCTCCTGCGTTCTCCGTGGGTCCGGTGGGTGCTGCTCGCGCTGGTCCTGCTGTTCATCTTGCTCTTCTTCAATCCGGATCGCTTCTCATCCTGGAACGCACGAAACGAGTGGATCAGCGCATTCCTCGACGAGAACGCGCCGCGTCTCGACCCCGCCGAGCGCGATTCGCTGCTCCAGGCGCTGCTCGACGCCGAGGAGCGGCATCGGGTCGATCCCTTGCTGCTGCTCGCCCTGATCGAGCGGGAGAGCCACTTCCGTCCTTCGGTCCGCGGGCCGCGGGGGGCGGTCGGCCTGATGCAGGTCCAGCCGTGGGTGGCCCGGAAGATGGCGCCGAAGCTGGGGATCGAGGGCTTCCGGCCGGAGTCGCTCTACGACCCGGCCGGCAACGTGCGCGTCGGCGCCGCCTACCTTTCCTTCCTGTACGAGGAGTTCGAAGCGATCGACCTCGCCTTGTCGGCCTACAACAAGGGACCGACGCGCCTGCGCGCCCAGCTTCGGGCCGGTAATGATCGGATGAGCCGCTACGCGAAGGCGATCCTCGCGCGCCGCGAGGAGTTCGCCGCCGAGAGGGGCCTTCGAGCCGACCGCGCCGAGTCCGACTAGACCGATCCTCCCAGATAGGTCGTCGGTGTTTCGTTGAACGCCTCCGATCGCCCCTTCGGGATCGACAGGCTTTCCCAATGCGGCCCGGTCAGTTCCTTGGCCAGCAGGACGATCTGGCCGGTGTGGTAGGCATAGTGCGCGAGCTGGCGGTGGACCGCCTGCAGGACCGTGTGCGGCTCTCCGCGGATCGTGACCGTCCGGGCCAGGTCCGCGTCGTCGAGCGGCGCGAGCGCCGCGAAAAGGGCCCGCCATCCCTCGTCCCAGCGGACCTCGAGCGCGCGCCGCGTGTCCGCCTCGGTGATCACGAACTCCGAGTCGCGGTTCCGGCCGGGCTTCTCGCCGTCGGTCGTCAGGAAATCGCACCACCGCGAGAGCAGGTTGCCGGAGAGGTGCTTCATCAGGACCGCGGCGCTGTTCCCGCCGTTGCGCGCGGCGTAGAGGGCTTCATCGTCCAGTCGAGAGAGCGACAGCTCGCTCATCCGCCGCAAGCGGCGGAGCTCCCGCTCGATTCCGTCGAGAATGGGTCTGTCTTGCATGTTTCTCCCCAGGCGGCCGGATTCGGAGGCGGTCCGACACCGGACCGCACGGTCAGTGGTCGATCGACGCAGCCGTCGCCGGGATCGGCGCCCCGGGCTCGAACGACTTCAGGACGAGGTTCAGATGTCCCAGGATCGGGATCCTGGAGCGCATCTGCACGAGGACCCGCCGGTCGTCGTCGGTGAAGAAGAGCTCGGCCTCTCCGCCTTCCCCGAACAGGCCGCTCGTCCGGATGATCGGCCGGACGACGATCGTGTCGAAGGTTCCCGCGGGCACGTCGATCCGCTCCTTGCGGAGCACCTCGAGGATCACCGGGTTGCCGTCTTCCTTGAAGTAGCGCGAGAGGGTGTGCGTCGTGCCGACCTCGAGCGGCAGCGTGCGCGCGAAGTAGACGAAGGAGACGTCATCCAACGGTTCTTCTGTCGCGAGGGATCCGACCGACCCGTTTTCGCGGATCCAGCGCCCCATCTCCGGATAGAACTCGTAGATCCGATGGCGTTCGTAGTTCACCTCGTGCTGGTTCTGATCGAAGCGGAGGGAAACGAGTCGCGAGACGTCCAGCCAGGAGTCCAGCCGATCCTCGACCTTGGCGAACAAGACGCCGCCCTCGAGCCGGAAGCTCAGATGGTACGTAGGGTGTCCGCGAACCTCCTCGATGCCGAGGACTTCCATGCTGGCCTCGCCGGACCCGCCGAAGAAACCGACCCGGACCTCGTATTCCGACCGTTCGCCCGGCCCGAACGGGACCGGCGCCGGGGCCTCGCCCGCCGTCACCTGGCCGGAAACGCACAGGAGCGCGACACACTGGAGCGCTATGCATGCCAAGGGCTTCAACATCGGGCCTCCCTCGTTCTCCTTCGGCGGATCCTCGTCCGCCGCCCCACTTGTACCCGACCGCCGGGTTTCGGTTTCGGGAAGATCCGGCGTGGTTTGACCCCGCCGGTGGTGGATGCTATCTTCCGCGCGCTCGTGACCGGCCGGATCGAACCGTCCGTTCCGGCATCCTGAGGGTTTCCATGCGCGTGCTCCACGTCGTCGCCGATTATCCCACTCGCGCCCGTCCGCACGCGCAGGTCTTCGTCCGGAACCAGGTCGATTCCCTCGTCGCGGCCGGCGTCGCCTGCGACGTCCTGATCCTGCGCGGGCGAAGCCTGCTCAAGTACGCGACCGGGTGGTTGCAGGTCCAGTCCCGCTTGCGCCGCGGCGCCTTCGACCTTCTGCACGCCCACTACGCCTACTGCGGGCTCGTGAGCCTCGGCCACGGGATCCCTCTGGTGACGTCGCTGCTCGGCAGCGACCTCGTCGGTTTCGCGCGGCGGGATGGATCGTACCCCGCGCTCTCCCGGGTTGCGCACCGCCGCCTGGCGCGGCACGTCGCCGGCCGGAGCGACGCGTGCATCGTCAAGTCGCGGGCGATGCGGGACCGGCTGGGCTTGCCCGTTCACGTGGTGCCGAACGGAGTGGATCTGGACCGCTTCGAGCCGGTCGATGCCGAGACGCGGGTCAGGCTTCGCGACGAGCTGGGGCTCCCGCAGGAGGCGATCCTCGTCCTGTTCGCCGGCAATCCGCGCGTCGCGCTCAAGCGGTTCCCTCTCGCGGAGGCTGCCGTGCGGACGGCGGAGCCGCGGGTGCCGCGGCCGCTCCACCTGGTCCCGATCTCCGGGCGCTCCCAGGACGACGTGGTCCGCCACATGCAGGCCTGCGACCTGCTCCTGCTGACCTCGTCCCAGGAGGGTTCGCCGAACGTCGTGAAGGAGGCGATGGCGGCCGGGATGGCCGTGGTCGCCGTCGACGTCGGCGACACGCGAGAGCGGCTGGCCGGCGTCCCCGGATGCCGGGTGACCGCCGACGATCGACCCGAGACGATCGCCGCGGCGCTGGCCGACGTGATCACGAGCGAAGAGTCGCGCGGCGGCCGCGCGGCGGTCGAGCCGCTGCGGATCGAGAAGGTCGCCGCCCGGATCATGGAGATCTACGGAGAGGCCCTCGCCCGCCGCTCGCCCGCGGGCCGCGGTTAGCCGAACTGCCGCTGGAACCGATCGAGCAGCATCAGCATCCACAGGAGGTTGCCGATGTCGCGCTCGCCCCGCCGGTTGCGTTCCTGCAGCGCGCGCAACGGACCGGCGGCGAGCCCGAGGCCGTCCCCCCCGGCGAGCGTGTCGACGCGCCGGGCGAGATCCGAGCGGGTGAACCAATCTCCGACCGGCACGGCGAAGCCCTTCTTCGGCGCGCGGAGCAGTGGCGCGGGGAGCTTGCGGGCGACGGTGCGCCGAAGGATGCTCTTGCGCTCGTAGCCGCGCATCTTGACGTCCTTGTGGGTGACGGCGAGCAGCTCGATCATCCGGTGGTCGAGGAACGGGGCGCGGACCTCGAGCGAGTGGGCCATGCTCATCCGGTCGACCTTGACGAGCATCCGATCGGGCAGCGAGACCATCAGGTTGTAGTACATCAGGCGGTAGAAGGGATCTCGATAGGGGCAGGGACGCATCAGGTCGGCGACGAGCTCCTCGATCGGCACCTGCGCCGGTCCGCCGGCGAACAGGGCCTTGATCAGGGACGTGTCGGTCCAGGCGGTCTTCTCGATGAGGCGCCGATCCGAGTCGAGGCTGGAGGTGCGGCCGACGTTGCGGACGCGGTTCAGCTTGGAGCGCGCGCGGCCGGAGAGCACCTGCGCGATCCCTCCCGCCAGCGACGGGATCGCGGTCTGGACCGCTCGCGGCAGCCGCCCGTACCGCTCGGCGAACTTCTCCCCCTGATAGATCGTGTAGCCGGAGAGCGCCTCGTCCCCACCGTCGCCGGTCAGCACCATCTTCACGTGGCGGCGCGCCGCCTGCGAAACCTGGCCGGTGGGGATCGCGGAGGTGTCGCCGAACGGCTCGTCGGAATGGTGCATCACCCGGGCCAGCGATTCGTCGAAGACCGCCGGTTCGACCACTTCCTCGCGGTGCTCGGACCCGAACGCCTCGGCCACGAGGCGGGCGAGGCGACGTTCGTCGTAGTCGTCCTCGGGGAAGCCGATCGTGAAGGTCCGGACGGGATGACTGCCGATCCCGGCCATGGTCGCCACGATGCAGCTCGAGTCGAGGCCGCCGCTGAGGAACGCCCCGTACGGGACGTCGCTTCGCATCCGCAGGCGTACCGAGTCGGAGAACAGGGCGGCGAACTCGGCCTCGACCTCCACGGCGTCGGTGCGCATCCGCTCCTCGTCGACGAGGGGAAGCTCCCAGTGCCGGTGGACCGCGGCCCGGCCGTCTTGCCAGAGGAGATAGGAGCCGGCCGGCAGCTTGGCGACGCCGTCGAAGAACGTGTGCGGGGCCGGCAGGTAGCTGAGGCAGGCGTAGACCTCGGCCCAGTCCGACCGCGGCTGCCGCGGCACGCCGAAGGCGAAGAGGCTCTTCATCTCGGAACCGAAGACCAGGGTGTCGTCGTGGACCGCATAATGCAGCGGCTTCTCGCCGAGGCGGTCGCGGGAGAGGAGGAGCCGCTGCTTCCGATCGTCCCAGAGTGCGAAGGCCCACATCCCGTTCAGCCGGCAGTGGCAGTCGAGATCCCACTCCTCGTAGGCGTGGAGCAGGACCTCGGTGTCGCTGGTCGTCCGGAACCGGTGGCCCAGCGCCCGCAGCTCCTCGCGCAGCTCCACGTAGTTGTAGATCTCGCCGTTGAAGGAGAGGACGACGGCGCCGTCGGCGGTGGACATCGGTTGATCGCCGGTCTCCGGATCGATGATCGACAGCCGCCGGTGGCCGAGCGCCGCCGGTCCGCGCGCGAAGACCCCCTCCCCGTCGGGCCCGCGGTGCCGGACGGCGT